>JANOHG010000418.1:0-3957 GCA_031406375.1 Archangiaceae bacterium
TGGCTCGAGCTCGCGCCGCCGGAGGGTGGGTTCTGGGAGGGCTGGAGGACGAGCTACCCCAGCTGGGCGACCTGGCCGTAGAAGTCGCGCGAAAAGTCGGCTTTGGCCGCATCGCCGGTGAGAGCCTCTTCCTTCGGCCGGACGATCAGATCCATCAGCTTGTTGATTCCCCAGTAGGCCACGCCGAAATAGCGAATGAACCGCGCTTGCAGCGCATCTGAGCCAAGCAGAAAACCGTCGGCGTCACGCAGCAGTACGTCCTGAACGAAGGTGGCCTCGGTCACCGCCGGAATCAACGTTGCGCTCGCATAGCAGAGCATCCACTGCAGCGTGCTGTTCTCGGAATGCAGCATTCGCGAGGTCAGCTCGATGATCAGATCGGGTCGGGCTGCAGCATCCTCCCGGAGGGGAAGGTCGCTCTCGGGAACTTCGAGCTCCACTTCGGCGCCCTGGTTCACGAAAAGTGTACTCAGGTGCTGGCAAAGGATCTCAGAGTCTCCTGAGTCGGTGTCCTCGCTCGGTATGCAGCGCAGCATCAACCGCAGCCCGTCGAAGTTCTTATGCTCCGGATTGATGACCCGGGGCCGCTGCAGCGCAGTCAGCGGCTGGTAAACCGTCACGCACCCGGATGTTGCCGACGCGACACCGACGGCGAGAAGCACCAGGCCGGCCCTGCTCTTCGCAGAACACCCCCACATTGACGTTTCAGCTCGATTGGGGAAACAGAGCATGGGCGCTCATGGCGCTTAGCAACACCTGTGCCTGATGTCCTTGAGCGTGCGAAGAAGGTTTGAGGGCGATTCCTGGTGCATCATTCGCGACAGAGGTGTCACGAAGGCGAACCCTTTCTCACACGTTTCGCCGCCGAGCTTCGGCGCTTCCCGCGCCAAACTTCAATTGATCACGGGTGGGTAGCCGCCATCGCCATTGCCGCCGTTCTCGATGATGGTTGGATCCGGACAGCCATACACAATCTGCACTTTGGCGTTGGTGCTCTTCTGAACGACGTCACACGCACCCCCGTAAAGTGTCAGGCGGTTGGTTTGCGCGTTGTAGTCCCAGCCCATCTGCTTGTTGGTGTCGCGATTGATGAGGTTGCCGTCCACGGCGACGAAAATCTTCTTCAAATCCGCAGGCGGCTTCGCAAGGGTGAAGTCGCAGCCCGACGCGCCCTGCGCGATCTGACCGAACGCCGTGTTGAGTGAGGCCTGGTCGTCGGCCTGGTGGTACTTCGTCGCGCCAAGTCGCGCGGTGCCTCCTTCGACCGCCAGCTGCGAAAGCCGGGTGGGGTCCACGTCGGCTCCAAAGCCAACCACGTAGGTCTTGATTCCGCGCGCCGCCATCGCCTTTACCGCGCCGACGGGATCTCCGTTGCAGTTCTCGAGGCCATCCGTCACCAGCAGCACGAAGTTCGCGCGCGTCGCCTCGGTCAGTTCAGTGCGCTTGGACGCCAGAAGCAAGGCCGCTCCGATGGGAGTCCCCGAGCCCGTCGCGATCGCTGGCAGTGCTTGCGAAATCTGGGTGGCCGTTCGATCGCCCACCGGAACTGCGTTGTTTCCTTCAGAGCACCTCGCGGCGCCCGGAAACATCGACAGCCCAAACCGAATCGCGGCTTCGTTCGTGGTGGTGACGCTCTTCACCGCGACGGTTGCCAGCGACCACTTGCTTGGGCCCGAAGGGAGCGTTTCCTCCATGCTGCCAGAGCGATCGAGCACGATCAGAAAGTTCGCCTGCACCCGCGTCGACTGAAACAACTCGCCGCCACAGCTCGTTCCGTTGCCTCCGCCAGACCCGGTCGGATCCGAGCAATGGCCGTTTGCCTGACAAGTTCGCCCCGCGGCACAGCTGGCCGTCGCGCAAGTTGGGACGCATGCGATGCCTTCACACACCCGACCTGCGCTGCATTCGTTGTCGGCGCCGCAGCCTGTCTTCGGAACGCACCCACCTGCAGTTGAGCACTTCTCGTCGCCCGCGCAGCTCTTGGTATCCGTGCATTTCGGCGCGCACGCACGCGAGGTCAAACAGACTGAGCCCATGCCGCACTCGCCGTCGGCTCTGCACCCGACGTTGCTGGACACTCCGCAGCTGACGAACGAGGCAGACAGAACGAGCAGCGCAGTCACCGCAAAGACGTTTCGCATCGAAGCCTCCAGGCCGTTTGCTCGCGTCGTGCAACGTCACGGCCAATACCAGTGCCACCTGCAGTTCCGCAGGCATGCGCTGTTAGAATGGCTGTCATTACGTGGATCTGGACTGGACACGCGCGGGGGTGAGAACTGGAGTTCTCAGGTGGGACAAAGGGGTGTACGAGCAAGGAGTGAAGGCCTTTTTTTTGAGTGTTTTGCTGCTCACCCCTGCCTGTGCGAAGCGCGAACCACTGCCCGTGCTCGGCACGGTGCCGACGTTTGAGCTCACCAGTCATGCCGGCACCGCCTACCCATCAAATACGTTGGACGGAAAAGTTTGGGTCGCCAACTTCGTCTTCACCCGGTGTCCAACCATCTGCCCCACCTTCACGGCGAAGATGGCCAGCATTCAGAAGAAGGCCCCCAAGCTCCTTCACCTCGTGAGCTTCACCGTCGATCCCGAGTTCGACACTCCGGCCAGGCTTGCCGAGTACGCGACGAAGTTCCAGGCCAGCCCCCGCTGGGCTTTTCTGACGGGACATCGCGCAGCGATCGAAGCGGTCGTCGTGAAAGGGATGATGCAGACGATGGTGAAGGGCGACGGCTCTCTGATGAGCATCGGGCATGGCAGCTACTTCGTGCTCATCGATGGCAAGCAGCAGATCCGCGGCTTCTACCGCTTCAACGATGTTGACAGCGTGGAACAGGTAGTGAGGGATGCGACCGCGCTGTTGCGTGGATCCGATGGCAAGACGTGATCTCTGGCGCGCTGAAGTCGAAGACTGGGCTGCTCGAGAGAGCTAACGGCGAAAGCGCGTTTCTCGACGAACGGTCATCTGTCACTGCATGTGTCCGATTGCGTGCGTCCGATTGCCATGCAGCTCGGGTCAGTGGAGCATGAAGGTGCCGTTGTAGACCATGGTTGTCGTTGCGGCCTCGCCACCCATACCCACTTCAGCGCTGCCGAGTGTGATTCCGAGCATTGAGCGCGTGAGCGGCCCATGGCGCGCGGAGTAGAACGTCGTGCGATACCTGGGTGAAATCGTGCGATACGCAGGTGATGATTCTGCTCAATCCCCACCTGCACACGCGCGCGTATCCCGACGAACGGTCGCGCGAGATCATGCGCGCCACCATCGCGTTCTTCGAGAAGAAGGGTAAAGCCCGCCTCAAGGAGGACGACCTTGCCCGCACCTGGTACGCCGACTTCCTCGAATTCGTGAAGCAGGAAAAGGTGTTCGCCACGCTGCTGACGCCGGCCGGGCTCGGGGGCAGCGACGCGCGCTGGGACACCTGGCGCAACTGCGAACTCAACGAGATCCTCGGCTTCTACGGCCTTTGCTACTGGTACACGTGGCAGGTTTCGATTCTCGGCCTGGGGCCTTTCTGGATGAGCGGCAACGACGCGCTCAAGCGCAAGGCGGCGGCGCAGCTTGGTGACGGGGGCATCTTCGGGTTCGGGCTGTCAGAACGGGCACATGGTGCCGACATCTACTCGACCGACATGGTGCTGACGCCGTCGCCCGGCGGCGGCTACCTCGCCAGCGGCTCGAAGTACTACATCGGCAACGGCAACAAGGCCGCGATGCTGTCGACGTTCGGGAAGATCGCCGGCACCGGGGCGCCAGCAACCGAGGGCGCGCCGGCGCGCCCCGACGACTACGTGTTCTTCGCGGTCGACACCCAGCATCCGCGCTACCGGCTGATCAAGAACGTGGTCGCCAGCCAGTCGTACGTCGCCGAGTACGCACTCGACGAATACCCGGTCGCCGAGGCCGACGTCTTGTCGCGCGGCAAAGAAGCGTGGAACGCAGCGCTCAACACCGTCAAC
>JANOHG010000419.1:0-4451 GCA_031406375.1 Archangiaceae bacterium
CTGGTTTCGAAGATGCCTGGCGACGAGTGGCAGCGCTTCGCCAACCTTCGCGCGCTCTACGCTTGGATGTGGTGCCACCCCGGAAAAAAGCTGCTCTTCATGGGCGGTGAGTTTGGCCAGACCTCCGAATGGAATGCCGACGGCAGTCTCGACTGGCACCTGCTGCAGCACCCGATCCACCTCGGGCTGCAGCGCTTCGTCACCCACCTCAACGCGCTCTACCGCGCCTACCCGGCGTTGCATCAGCGCGACTTCCAGCCCGAAGGCTTTCGCTGGATCCAGGCCGACGCGGTCGATCTCAACGCCTACGCTTTCGTGCGCAGCTCTGCCTTGCCGGGGCAAGAGTTGCTCGTGGTCGCGAACCTGTCTGCAATCGTGCGTGAGGACTACCGGGTGGGCTGCCCAAGCCTGGGGATCTGGCGCGAGGTTCTCAACTCGGATGACCTGTCGTTCGGTGGCTCGGGGGTGATCAACGCGCACCAGGTAGCAAAGGCTCGGGCGTGCGATGGCCAGCCTGCCTCACTGACGATCCGCTTGCCGCCGCTTGGAGTCAGCATCTGGCACCGCGGCTGACCCGAAGGACGGCAAGCATGCACCGGTGGGGCGGACCCAAAGCCGCACCGCCGTGCTCCCTGCCCACCCTGGCTCGCCTCGCCCAGGGTGCGATGCGAAAAGCGGGGTGGCTACTTCGCGCCAGTCGAGAGCTGCCTAATCCACTCAGCCGGCAGCTGCGCGGCGGTCGCTCCACGAATCAGAGCTTCGACGAAGCGCGGGCTGACCTGCCCGTCGGTGCTCTGCCGCTTGGGGTTCGTCGCGAAGGCGATCGCATCAAGCACCTGATCGCCGACCTTGACCTTCACTGGCCGCTCGATCGACATGCCTGTCACCCCGCCTTCCTTGTGCGAGATGATCGGCCAATCGAGCTCGCTAATCTCGAACAGTCGCCCAAACACCGACTGTCCAGGCTGGTCGACGAGACCTGCGACCCGCCCGCCCCACCACCGCGAAGGAAAGTCGTAGGTCAGCGCGACGTCGATCGCCTCGGCGATTGCGCCGGCCGGCAAGTCGAAGAACTCGTAGGCATGCTGGGCGCGCCATTCGAGGAAAGCGGGCCGATCGAGAATGGTCGAATACGCGAAGTACCGGCGAACGCCCTGCCCTGCAGTTTCCCGCGCCTTCATCACCTGGTCGTAGTGCGAATCCATCAATGCCTCTTGTGGTTACTTGAAGACGCCAAACATCCCCGCAACGTCGAGGCGTGAGGTCTTGAGGAACAGCTTCAGCGCACGCTCGGTTTGCTCCGCGAGCGACGCCATTCGGTTCAGGCGCGCCAGGCGCTCGTTGGGAACCTTGCCGGTCACTTCGGCCAGGCGTTGGGCTTCCGCCAGATCTGCTCGAATGCGCGCGATGAAGGCGAACTCACGCTCTTCGGTGACCCGCCGCGCCATCTTCAGCAGATCGTCCTCTGCCTTGTACCTCCACGACGCATCGCCAGGAGTCCGCACCCGCAAGATCACGCCCCAGCGTTCGAGATCGCGCAGCAGCATCGAGACCCCGCCCTTCGACAGCTCGAGATCAGTCTCTATCTCGGCGGCCGTCAGCGCGGTGTTGCGCAGATACAGCAGCGCCCAGACCCGGCCTTGGTTCCGTTTGAAACCCCAGAACTCGATCACATTGCCAACCGCGTCAACCGCGACTGCTTCCCATTGCTCGAGGCGTGCGGCATCACCTTTCGGGTTGGCGACTTCGGACTTGTTCCACAGGTAGCCCTTCATCTTTGAGTTGCCTTAGCAGACTTCACGCTGCCCCCTTGAGCGCGAGTCCACGCGCGACGGTGCGAGCCCAGCCCACCAACTGTGCTCCACCTGGAACGTTCGCGTATTCCCCCAGCGCTTCGACTGCGCTCGACAGCTCGGCTTCCATGTGGGCGACCGCCTCGTCCAGCGCTCCAGTGCAGAGCAGCGCGGTGCCCAGCTCGCGCGCCTTCTCGGCTGAAACCGACGGAAAGCCCCACGCTTCCTGGAAGCGCCGCTTCAGCTTCGGGTCCTTCTCGACTGCGATCAGAATCGGCAGTGACGGCGTCTTCGACTGAATGTCGGCGTATTGAGGCTTTCCCTCGTCGGTGCCGGTCACATCGCGAATGTCGTCGGCCATCTGGAAGGCGATTCCGAGTCGACGTCCAAACCCGTCGAAGCAGCTGCCCGCATGCGCATCGCCGCTCATCGTCGCCGCGCCCAGGCCGCACCAGCCGAACAGTGAGCCCGTTTTCCCCTCGGCGATGCTGCGCAGCGACGCCAACGGAAGGCCGAGGTTTCCGCGTGCTTCCACTTCCGCGATCGCCGCCTTCGTCATCTCGGCAATCACCGCCAACGCCGAAGCGGTCAGTCGAGGGTCGACCTGCGACAGCCGCAGCAGCGCGCCCGACAGCAGCAAGTCACCCGACATCACTGCGACGATGTTGCCCCACCGCGCGTTCACCGTCGGTCGACCGCGGCGAAACATCCCCGCGTCGATCACGTCGTCGTGCAGCAAGCTCGCCGAATGAATCAGCTCGGCCGCCGCCGCCACCTCGACGAGCTTCTCGGGCGCGACCCCCATCGTGTCGCCGAAGATTCGCACCAGCAACGGGCGCGCGCGTTTGCCGCCTCCTCCCAGACACAAGTGGCGTGCAGCGGTGAGCAGCGTCTGCGACTCGGGTACGCTGTCGCCCCCGAGCTCTTCAATCAGTGACCGTTCGACGTCGACGAGGAAGTCCTGGAAGGCCAAAGCAGGATTCATGCTCTTCATATAGTTCACGTGGTCTTGAACTGCATGACCTTGTGAGCTAAATCTTCCTTAAGGGGACGACGTTCGCCGCCTTACTCGGATCGCATCGCTTCGATCGGGTCGAGTCGCGCCGCGCGCGCTGCCGGATAGATGCCGAAGATCAGCCCTACGCCAGAGCTCATCGCCAACGAGAGCACGACCGCCCAGGTGGGAACCGAGGTGTAGAGGCCGAGTGTCCACCGGCCAAGAAAAGCCAGGCCAAACCCTGCGCCGATGCCGATTACCCCACCCACCAGTGAAAGCACGATGGCTTCGGTGGCGAATTGCAAAAGAATTCGACGGCGGGTGGCTCCCAGCGCCTTCCGCACGCCGATCTCTTTGGTTCGTTCGGTCACCGCGACGAGCATGATGTTGAGGATGCCGATCCCTCCGACGAGCAAGGAAAGAAAGCAGACTCCAAAGGTCGCGGCGGTGATCACTTTCGACAGGTCATTCAGCGTCTTCGCCATCGACTCGTTGGTCGAGATCTCGAAGTTGTTTTCCCCGGCGGCCTCGACCTTGCGCCGGTTTCGCAGCAGGCGAGTCACCTCTTCCTGCCCCCGTTCGACTGCTTCTTTGTCGCGCGCCTGGACGTTGATCGACAGCGAGCGACGCTTGCCGTAGGCGCCCAGGAAAGTGTTCATCGGCATGAACACCATGTTGTCGAGGTTGAACATCCCCAGCACTTTGCCCCGACGTTCAAGGACGCCGACGACGGTATAGGGGCGGCCCCGCATCCGGACCTCCTGCCCAAGCGGATCTGCGCTTGGGAACAACCGATCGACGACGTCAGGGCCAAGCACGATCACCTGCCGGCCATCGAGGTCGTCCTGCTCGGTGAAGAAGCGTCCGGTCGCCACCACCACGCCTGAAGTTTCCGCGTAGTCAGTCGTTGCTCCGATGACGAAAACCGACGGCTGGGTCTCAGCCGCCGCGGTGGATACTTTCTGCGCCGGCTGAGCGCTGGATGCGCTGGCCACTGTCACCGACGGACAGTGATCGAGTATCGCCTTGCGGTCGGCGAGCGTCAGCGGAGGGCGGTTGCCGATCTTGTTCCAGTTCATCCGGTTGCCGCCCAAGCGGATTCCTACGGGCCACTTGTCGACGCGAAATACATTCGCTCCCAGCTGAGAAAGGTCGCGATTCACCTTCGCGCTCAACCCTTCGAGCAAGGCCATCATCGTCACCACGGTGGTGACGCCGATCATGATCCCCAGCAGCGTCAGCAGCGTACGCAGCGGGTTGGCGATGAAGGTCCCGAACGCCAGCCGGAGGTTGTCGAAGAAAGTGTGAATCATTCGGCCCTCAAGGCCTCGACCGGATCCAGGTTCGCTGCGCGCCACGCAGGCCAGATGCCGAACAACAACCCCACCGCGGCCGCGAACCCGACCCCAAAGACGACGGTCAACGGCTCGACGGTTGCCGCCAGCGGAGTCACCATGCTGACGACTTTCGCTCCGCCCAGACCGACGAACGTCCCAAGAATTCCACCCACCGCCGAGACGGCGATCGCCTCGAAGATGAACTGAATCACAATCGTCCGTTTCCGGGCGCCGAGCGCGCGCCGAACGCCGATCTCTCGCGTCCGCTCACGCACCGAGACGAGCATGATGTTCATGATTCCAATGCCACCGACCAAGAGGGTG
>JANOHG010000426.1:0-5001 GCA_031406375.1 Archangiaceae bacterium
CGGCTCGAGCGCCGGATGCGCACGCAGCTCGAGCGTTTCGTCATCGATAATCTGGTAGTCGATGACCGAGTTCGAGCCGAACTTGAGCGTGGTCACTTTCTTCGCCTGGCTCCCCGTCCCTGAGAAGTCGCGAATGAAGCCGCTGCCCTGCAGCAGCACGCTGGTTCCGCCCGCCGACCCGCCACGAGGAGGCAACACTTTGAAAATCTTCAAGGCCGGGGGAGGCCCCGCATCGACGACACCCGCATCGGGCTCACCCGCGTCGACGCCTGAATCCCCCGCGCCGGCATCGACCCCCGAATCAACGGCGCCCGCATCGATGATGGCGGGGGGCTTGGGGCCGCACGAACACGCAGTCAAGCCAAGCGCAAGCAGCGACGCGACCAGAGTCCAACGAAAACGCGCAATCATAGGAACTCCACTTTCAGCGTGTACGCATTCGCCGCTCGCTCGGTCGAGCCCACCACCCGCATCAGCACCTGTTTACCGCCAACGGCCGCTGCGGTCATCGACACCACCGGGGACGCCGAGTCGTCACATGCCAAAACGGTTGCGCCATCGAACGCGCACAACCGAAGCAGACCTTTGCTCGGCTCATAGTTGGCGAACGAAGCCTTCAGCTCTTTGCCCGCGGGTACCGCGACTCGGTACCAGTCTTGATCCTGAGGGCAGATGGCTCCCTCGAGGCTGGTTCCAAGGTTGAATGAGGTCGGCACCCCGCTTTCGTCGTTTGGCTCGTGGGTGTCGTCATCGCAGGGCGTACCGCGCGAGAGCAGGAAGCTGATGTCGTAGGGCTGGAACGGGTCGGTGGTGCTGACGACGACGTAATATTTTTGCGGCGCCGACGCGACATAGCTGACCAGCAGCTTGCCGGCGGCGAGGGTGCGGCTGGTTCCGTCTTTCACCACTGTCGAAAAGTTGTTCTCACTGAATGGATCCGCGTCGAGGTTCACGCCCAGTTGGTCGCCCCGTGCGAGCGTGATGCTGTACCAATCGACATCGCCTGGGCACAGGGTGAGGTTGTCATACCGAGTAGGCGCGACGCCGAACGCCCTGTTCAGCTCGTTGTTCTGCTCATAGCGATCTGGCTGACACGTCTTGGGCACGCACCGACCGGCGCTCACGTCGCAGCGCTGGTTGGCGGGGCAGTTGTCGTCGCTGCCGCACGGAGGTGCCTTTGGCAGGCACGCCCCGGTTTGCGCAAAACAGACCAGCGGGACCTTGCAGTCGCGATCCGTGTAGCAGCGGGAGCCAGCGCTGCACTTGCCTGCGGCATCGCACTTGAGCCCAACGCCACACTCGCCGTCGCTCGCGCACTGCACGCATTTGCTCGCTGCGCACTTCTCACCCGCGGCGCAGACATTGGCTTGGTTTTCGAGCGTGCAACGCGGCACGCACGAGCGGCTGCCGGTGTTGCACACCTCTTCCTTTCCGCAGTCGAGGTCGTCGGCGCACCCAAGGTCTTCCTCGCAAGTCGTGGTGAGCGTGTTGCACCGGTCTCCTTGAGGACACTCGGACCTCATTCCTAAAGGACAGAGCGACACTTCCGAACGATCAAGACACACGCCCTGCTTGCACCAGCTGCCTGCCTGGCACTGCTCGTTGGTCGAGCACGCCTCGCCCCAGCCTGGCCGCAGGGCGCACAGCCGCGTGGTGGGCTCGCACAGCTCTTTGGTTCGACATTGGCCCGAAGACTCGCAGTTTTCGCAGAACTGCTGGCTGGTGCAGATTTTCCCAGCCGAGCACTGGTCGCGTTTGGTGCATTCGGGCGGTCGCCCGCCATCTTTGGGGCCCTCAACGCGCGGGCAGGCGGTCAACACAACCACGCAGAGAAGGGCAGCGCGGTTCATGGTTGAGCGGCAATCACGCCGGACGGCCAGGCGATGTCCCCGACAATCCAGCGGGTACCCGCTTTCTCGAGCGTGCGGGTGAACTCGGCCTTCACCACACCGTACAAGTAGATTCTCACGGTGATTTTGCTCTTCGGGTTTGGATCTAGGTGCTCGTTGGCGAACTCGGCAACCAGGCGGTAAGTGGTGTCGACCGGGTTCACATAGCCAAACAGCTCGGGGCCGTAACCGGTGAGCGCATCGCGGATGAAGACGGGGTCATCGGTGGTACCCGCGACGCCCCAATCGGGCGCAGGGTTTGCGTAGAACGCGTCGTCGGGCGCCATCCCCACTTTGGAAGTCGTCGTCCGCAGCACGTGCAGGTCGATGTCTGTCTTCGAGTTGTCCCAGAACATTTCAATCAAGAGCTTCTGCGCAGGAGCCGCCACCACCGTCGCGCGTGCCGGCTGGCAGTTCTTCGTTCCAAGCGAATCGGTGACATCCAGCTGCACCTCGTAGGCTCCGGGCACCAACGGGTCGAGCCGCATCGAGGTCGTCACCGCTTCAGCCGAAGCGAACTGGGTGTCGCTCGACAGCGGCTTGCTGCGCATCGTCCACTTGTAGGTCAACGGATTGTCCGCATCGGGGTCGCTGCTGCCGCTGCCATCGAGCATCACCGTCAAACCGGGCGCCCCATTTCCAAGCGCTGCAATCAGCGGTACGGGCGCGCGATTCACTTCGCCCTTCAGCATCACGACGACTTCGCGATTGTCGGGGTCGGTGCCACGAATCTTGACGCCCCCTGTCAACGCGCCCATCGCGCCCGCCGCCACGGTGAGCTTCACCGTGAGCTGAATTTTTCCGGGCAAGCCGTTGGCGTCTTTGAACTTCACGACCGCTGGAGTCTTCGAGCTGCCGACGAAGCTGAACGCGGGGTTGCTGCCGTCGACGAACGCGAGGGATTCGACGATCAGATCCGCGGTGCCCTTGCTGGTGATGGTGAAAGTCTTCACCGCGGCCGTGCACTCGGGAATGCGGCCAAAATCGAGCACCATCGGGTCCACCTGCATCACCGCGCGGGTGCTCCCTTTGCCCACCAGCTTCACCTGCGTGGTGGGGTTCGCCTCGTCGTTGCTCTGCAGTTCGAGGGTATTGGCGTAGTCCTGCTCTTTGAGCGGCACGAACTTCGCGACCACGTTCTTCGTTTCACCCGCGACGATCGTGGTTGGCACGCTGATGAGGGTAAAGGCGCCTTCAGCGTCCTTCAGCTTCACGGACGTAAGCTCAAGGTCCGCGCGCCCGACGTTGAGAATCGGGATGTCGAGCGTCTTTTCGTTGAGCACCGGTACGACGCCGAAGTCTTGGTCTCCAGTCGGAGGCACGAGTTCGGGCTTCACACCCACCGTGGTCGGCGGGCGGCACGCGGCGGCCAACGCGAGCACTGTCACCAGCAGCGCGCGCTTCACTCGGGCCCCTTGCCTTCTTCGTAGTACTGAATCTCGACCTGCCCCTTGAGGAACGGCACCGATTCTCCGGCGAAGAAAATCACCTGAGTCATCGGCTCGTAGCTCCACCCATCGGGCCCGCCCTGCGCTGGCTTGCAGACGAGGTTCATCGACTCGGCCGGGTTATCCATGCACTCGGCCTTGTCGACCGACGCGCACGATTTGACGATTTCATCCGGCGTATTGCAGGGGTACCTCACCGAGACCTCAATCGTGGCGATGTTGGGCTTCTTCCCGAGAGCGAACTTCCGCTTCAGGCCCACCGCGTTGGTCGCGAGCTTCTTCAGCGTCACCGAGAAGTTGGTGTCGCAAATGCTGCCAACTTCCCCGCCGGTCAAATCCGAAAGTGCTTTGTAGCGGGTGCCAGGCGTGGCGCCGCAGCTGTTGCTTGGGACATCACCCATGATTGCGGCGGTGGTGACAGTGCCGTCGTTGCCCAGCCCTTTCGCGGTCTCGAACGAACGCCAGTAGTAGCGAACGTCTTCGCTCGAGCGGTCTTCTTCGTCGGCGACGAAAATCAAGTACAGGTAGGCGTCGGTGCGAAGGAAGTCGAACGCGTGGGTCTGGTGGCAGGCTTCGATGCAGGTTTCGGCGAATTTGCAGCCCGTCACGCAGCCCTGTCTCGCCACTTCCCTCGGAACGTTCGCCTCGCGCTGCACCTCTAGGGCGAGCAGGGCGGCCTGAAGACCCGCTTCATAGGGGCTGCCATCGATGCCAACCTTTACGTTGCGCGCGAACGCAGCGATGACTCCTGGCGTTTTGGGAGTGAGAATCCTCGGGCTGCCCTTCAACTGCCCGCGAACCTTGAAGATGTCGGTGGTGGTGATGGCGATGCGGTAGTCGATCGCGCTCTTGGAAAACACGTCGATGAAGGCCTGAAAGTTCTTCGCGAGATTCTCTTGCCGTGGGGCCATCGAGCCCGAGTCGTCGACGACCCAAAGCACGTCAATCTTCGAGGCAGACTGCTGGGCGTAGGTGTCGACCCGCACATCCGGAGGCAGGGTCTTCTTGAGTTTTACCTGGGTGCACGCTCCCAACAGCAGCAGGCAGGTTCCAGAAATCCAGATTCGTTTCATGGGCAGATCAGAGACCTTGCGCCGGCCAGCGATGATTCGACAGGCCCAATATGCCCTAAGTCGACGTATTTTGTTCGCTGATGGGTGGCCTTTCACGCGGGGCGGTCTTTCGTTGCCCCTGCTGCGCTGGGTCGATATAGCGCGCGCAAAGCCATGGCGTCCCTTCGAGACATCCGCAAGCGCATCAAGTCGGTCAAGAGCACCCGGCAAATTACCCGGGCCGTCAAAATGGTCGCCGCCGCGAAGCTGCGTCGGGCCCAAGACGCAATCATTTCCGCGCGGCCTTATGCGACCACGCTCGACAAGATGATTTCCGAGGTGATGAGCCGCGCAGAGAACGGCAACGTCGCACACCCGCTGCTGGCGAAGCGCGAAGTGAAGAAGGTCGAAGTGCTGGTGATGACGTCTGACCGAGGTTTGGCGGGCGGGTTCAACTCGAACGTCAACCGCAAGGCGCTCAAGTTCCTGACTGAGAACGGCTCGAAGTACGACGTGACGCTGACCACCATCGGCCGCAAGGGTGGCGACTTCTTCCGCGCGCGTGGCTTCAAGATGCGCAAGGACTACCCGGGGATGATCAACAAGGTCACC
>JANOHG010000427.1:0-5992 GCA_031406375.1 Archangiaceae bacterium
AGGATGGAGGCGGAGGAGGGATCCAGTCCAGTGTAATGTTCCACGCCCAAGCTTGAGATCAAAACGGGACAGGAAGTGCCTGTGCCGCAGCCAAAATCCAGGACCCTATTTGTCGGGAAGGATGCTGCAGCAAGACGTCCCGCCAGCCACTCCACACGCTTTTCCGCGAAATAATCCTTGCTCTCACCCGAGACGGATATCCCGCGATTGAGGGCCTGCTCATAGTCCTCGGCGTTGTAACCGTTGCCGAGGAAGGATTGCGGGTCCCGCGTCCACCAGGCCAGGAATCGCCGTGCCGGGCCAGAGCGAGACGGCATCATGGAAGCGGGCAGCCTCGAAAAGGCCGTTCAAGATGCGGCCGATCACTTTCACATCGCCAAGCGACGCCGCGATGCGCTCGCGACATCTGACGCCGGAGCCGGAAATCGCATCGCCCTCTCGCGAACCTTCGACAGCGCGATCGAGCAACTGTGGATGGCCTACCAGCCGATCATTTCCTGGTCGCGACAGCAGCTCTACGGGTTCGAGGCGCTGGTTCGCACCGGTGAAACCGCGTTTCCCCATCCTGGAGTCTTTTTGGCGGCTGCCGAACGGCTGAAGACGCTCGACGCGTTGGGCCGAACCATTCGAAGCCGCGTCGCGAAAACGCTTGCCGACAACCCGGCGGCGGCAACGGCATTCGTCAATCTACACGCGCATGATCTGTTCGATGAGTCGCTTTATTCGGCTGATTCACCTCTGACCGCGTTCGCCACAAGGGTCGTGCTCGAGATCACCGAACGCTCGTCGCTGGATCAGGTCGATGACGTCCGCGAGCGGGTGGTACGCCTTCGCAAGCTCGGGTTCAAGATCGCGATCGATGACCTCGGCGCCGGCTACGCAGGGCTAACCACCATCGCGCAGCTCGAGCCCGACATTGTGAAGCTCGACATGTCATTGGTGCGCGGGATCGAAGTCGAACGCACCAAGCGCAAGCTGATCAACTCGATCCTCGGGGTTTGCCGAGACCTTGGCATTCAGGTGGTGGCCGAGGGCATCGAGACGCCCGCCGAACGAGACGCGCTGCTCGACCTGGGGTGCGATTTGCTTCAGGGGTACCTCTTCGGGCGCCCACAGCGCAACTTTGAGGCGGTGACCTGGGCGCCTCCGCTGGTCGAGTCAGCAGCGGCCACGCACCACTGACGCTCGATTCGGCGCTTGCCTTTGGGTCGCTTATCCACGACCGTTAAATGGCCAATGAAATCCACCGTTACCCGGGTCGCGCTCTTGTCGCTGGCAGTTGGCGCCGCGCTTGGATTCGCCACCTGCCGCGTGAGCCTGGGTGATGACCTCAAGTTCAGCTGCGCCACCGACGCCGACTGTGCAGGCGGCGGCTACAAATGCGCAGTCGGCCCCGCGCAGGGCGTCTGTTGCCTGCCCACCGGCGTGGATGACCAGTGCGATCAAATCGACAACGATTGTGATGGCCTGGTGGACAACACTGGAAGGTCTGAGGTCTGCAACGGGCTTGACGACAACTGCAACCAACTGGTCGACGAGCTCTTCGACGTCAGCTCCGACCCGAACAACTGCGGCAGCTGCAAGAAGGCGTGCTTGGTTCAAGAGCCTTGCATCAAGGGGGTCTGCATCCCTCGCAAGGAAATCGATTGCTTCGACGGGGTCGACAACGACGACAACGGAAAGATCGATTGCGCCGACCTGTCATGCGAGCTGCGTGAATGTGGAGCAGCGTGTCTGTGCCAGGGCTTGAAGAAAACCGAGCGGCTGTGCAGCGACTCGTCCGACAACGACGGCGATTTGGCAACCGACTGTGCCGACTCGGACTGCATCGCGATGGAATGTCGCACCGGGTGTACCTGCGTTGCCGATGGCGGTCAGAGCGAGACAGGGTGTACCGACGGCGTGGACAACGACGCGGACCTGCTTGTCGATTGTCTCGACCCTGATTGCATTGGCCGACTCTGCACGCCTCCGCAGCTGTACTTTTCATGTACTCCCACGCTTCAGTGCAAGTGCAACGGCGGCGCTCAAATTGCTGAGTTTGGATCCGTGCGCTGTCGCGACGAGATCGACAACGACTGCAACGGCATCATTGACTGCGGCGAGATGACCTGCGCGGGCCAAAGCTGCGCGCCCGATGGTGGCACGACGTGCGAGTGCGCGATGCGGTCGAAGAAAGAGAAGGACTGCAGCAACCTCGTCGATGACGACGGCGACGCGAAGATCGACTGCGCCGATTCAGATTGTTCGCCCGGCACGCCTTGCGACGCCGATGCGGGCACCTGCACCGCGATGCTGACGTGCCAGTAAACCCGGCGGCCCTCTAGAGACTCGATCCGCTCATCGGAAGCGGATCGACAGCGCGCAACTGGTTGCTAGGTGAAGCCTCCGCACTGGTTCGGGACGTTGCCACCCCCGCAAGTCTGGTTCGGAGGGCAAAGTCCGCAGGAAAGAACTCCGCCGCAGCCATCGCCCAGCAGACCGCAGTTCGCGCCCGCGCTTGCGCAAGTCTTTCGCGTGCACGGAGGCACACCACACATGCCCGGCACTCCGGCACCGCCACACGTCTGGCCTGTCGGGCACGGGCCGCATTGAATCAGGTTGCCGCACCCATCACCTGCGGGCCCACAACCAATTCCTTGCGCCAAGCAGGTCAGCGGGGTGCACTGAATCGCGCCACACAGGCCGGGCCCGTTTGCGCCGCAGATCTGCCCTGGAGGACAAGGGCCGCAGTTGATCTGATTGCCGCAGCCATCGCCTTGCAGCCCGCAGTTGAAGCCCTGCATCTGGCAGTTCTTCGGCGTGCAACTTCCACCGCCACCGCACACCCCAGGCTGCCCGCCACCACCACACGTCTGGGGCGGCGTGCACGGACCACACATGATCGAGCCGCCGCACCCATCACCCTGTTGGCCGCAGTTGAAGCCTTGTTGCACGCAGGTGAGAGGAACGCAGGTACCGCCGCCACAGATGCCAGCCATGCCGCCTCCGCCGCAGGTCTGGGGCGCAGTGCACGGCCCACAGTTGACGGTGGCTCCGCACCCGTTGCTCTGCACACCGCAGTTGAAGCCCAGCTGAACGCACGTCTTGGCAACGCAGCTGCCGCCACCACACACGTTCGCCACTCCGCCGCCGCCACAGGTTTGTGGATCAACACAGATGCCACAGCTCATCGACGATCCACACCCATCACCCTGTTGACCGCAGTTGGCGCCAATTTGTGCGCAGGTCCTCGGCAAACACGGCATGCCGCAGATGTTCGGCTGACCGCCGCCGCCACAGGTCTGACCAACCACCGTGCAGGTTCCACAGTTGAGCGAGGCGCCACACCCGTCGGCCGTCTGGCCACAGTTGAAGCCCAGCTGCGAACACGTCTTCGGAACGCACATCTGCGGCGGGGGGATATCGGGAGTGATGCAGGAAGCCAGATCGAACAAGAGGAACTCAAAGACTTTCTCTTGTGGCGTCATCGGCGACGCATTGCCGCAGCTGCCGGGGAAGGTGCCATTTCGACCGCCGCTGACGTGGAAATCACTGAAGAGCACCCGGCCACACTGGTTCTGTGGCTGCGCAGTCGTCGGAGTGTTGAACGTGTACTGCAGCGGAGTGTTCGCCGTGGTGGCGTATACCCACCGCTGCGCCGGACTGATAACCGCGTTGAAGTCATGCCGCACTTGAATCACGCGGATGCGGGGAACCGCGGGCGTCGACATCGCCGACTGCGCGTTGACCAGCTGCACCCAGCTAGCGAAGGTGACTCCCTTGGGGAACGAGATGTCGATAAAGGCCTCCTGGTTCGCCGGGTCGGTTTGTTGAGGGGCCCAGGTGCCGGTCGGGGTGAACGAATTCGGGCTCAGGATGTTGTTGCCGCCCGGATCCACGGCGCGGTCGTAGAGCCAGACGTACGCAAAATGGCTCGCGAAAATGCGGCCGCCGGCGTTGGCATATGCTTCCATGTTGGCGCGCCTTGCGATCGTCTTGATCTGTTCAGAGCCGACGCAGTCGAGAATGATCATGTCGTACTTGCGCATCTCAGCCAGACTGTCGAAGAGCGTGGCCGCGTTGGGAGCCGTACCAGCGATTTGAGCTCCGTTGTCCTGGTAGAAACGCACCCGCCCTGCTCCGGATGGCGTCGAGAATTGGTCAAGCGCGATCCCGACTTTCGGAAGCACGCACTCGATTCCGTCTGCGTTGCCGGTGACCACTGCCATCAATGGAATGTTGTCGTTCGGATGCCCTTCTGCCTGTTTGCGAGGCATGCGCGTCTGCTCGGCCGTGAGCGTATTCGGCATGCAGCACGATGGCGCATTGACGGTGATCTGCCTGCGCCACTTGCCCAGCTGCATCACCACCGGAACCTGAACGCCAGGTCCACACGGTACGTTTCTCAAAGTGAAGGTTCCGTCGGTGTTCGAGTGCGTCGAGACCAACGGGCTGCCACTAACACCATCGGTACATTGATCGCATTTGACGCCACCGTCGAACGGCGCCACCGTGGAATTGGGGATGTAAACCAACGCGCCTGGAATCGGGTCCGGCTGCCCGTACCCTGCGTCTGCCTGAGTGGGCGCCAACACTCTTCCCGAGAGCGTGGTGCCTCCGTCGGGCCCACTCGCGCACGGATTCTGATTCAGACAAAGATTCACGCAGCCTGTGCCTCCGTCGGGAATGCGGCTGCCACACAGGCTTGCAGTGCCGGCGCCTCCGCAAATGTCGGGAGCAGTGCAGGTTCCGCAGTTCGCCGTCAGGCCCCCACAGCCATCACCGACCGGCCCGCAGTTGGCGCCTTGCTGCGCACAGGTCTTGGGAACACAAGGCGGAAGTCCGCCGCAGATGTTCGCCTGGCCGCCCCCCCCGCACGTCTGGCCCGCGACACTGCAGGAACCGCACATCAACAGGGTGCCGCACCCATCGCTCACCGGGCCGCAGGTCGCGCCCAGCTGAACACACGTCTTGGCGACGCAAACGACTGTGCCGCCGCACTGGCTGGGCACGCCTCCTGCGCCGCACGCCTGTGGAGCCATGCAACTTCCACAGTTGGCAGTCACGCCGCCACAGCCGTCGCCGACGACCCCGCAGGTCGCTCCGGCTTGTGCACAACTCTTCGGTACGCAGGCCACTCCACCGCCACACTGGCTGGGAACTCCACCACCGCCGCAAACTTGAGGAGCCGCGCAGGTGCCGCAACTGAGAATTGCACCGCAGCCATCTCCCACCGAGCCGCAGGTCGCGCTCAACTGCATGCACGTCCTCGGAGTACAGGAAGCGCCGCCACCGCACTGGTACGGCACGCCTCCACCGCCGCAGAGCTTCCCGCTCACGCAGCTGCCGCAGCTCAAAACGCCACCACAGCCATCGCCAATCACGCCACACGCCGCGCCGGCGATCGCGCAGGTGGTGGGGGTGCACGCGCCACCATCGTGGTTGCTGCCGCTCAAGCCGCACCGCCCGTTGACGCCCCCCCCTCCACAGGTATCAGGCAGAGCGCACGAGCCGCAGTTGATCAGGCCTCCGCACCTGTCTGCCATCGGGCCGCAATCGGAGCCGAGCGCCGCGCAGGTGGTTGGGATGCAACCTGCGTCACCACCGCACTTGCTCGACATTCCTCCGCCGCCGCAGACCTGCGGAAGCGCGCACGATCCACAGGTGATGATGCTGCCGCACCCATCACCGATTGGACCGCAGTTCGAGCCTGAGCTTGCGCAGGTCACCAGACCGCACCCGCCGTCTTCCTTCATGATGTTGCCGCCCCCGGTGCCATTGCCACCACCGGTGCTGCCATTGCCACCACCGGCGCTGCCATTGCCGCCACCGGTGCTGCCATTGCCACCACCCGTGCTGCCATTGCCGCCACCGGTGTTGCCGTTGCCACCTGCGCCGCCATCCGGGTTCG
The DNA here is from genome assembly GCA_031406375.1 of Archangiaceae bacterium. Classification (GTDB taxonomy): domain Bacteria; phylum Myxococcota; class Myxococcia; order Myxococcales; family Myxococcaceae; genus JAGSPQ01. Next base: position 5,894 of record JANOHG010000427.1, read on the forward strand.
ATCGATCCCCGCAGTTGCAGCCACTGACGACAAGACTCAGTACGAGAACAGCACTACCCAGAGCGGTGCGCATATTCGCCAAGTGTAGCTTTGTTCTCG
>JANOHG010000457.1:0-2629 GCA_031406375.1 Archangiaceae bacterium
TTGACGACGTGATCTTCGAAGTCAACGTCACCCCCAACCGGCCTGATGCGTTGTGCCACCTCGGCATCGCGCGGGAACTGGCGACGCTGCTGGGCAGGCAGGTGAAGCTGCCGAGCGTGAAGCTCAAGGAATCGGGCGTCGCTGCTTCCGAAGCGATTGCAATTCAGATCGACGATTCGACCCGGTGCCAGCGGTACGCCGCGCGGGTCATCGAAGGAGTGAAGGTCGGGCCGTCACCTGCGTGGATGCAGCAGCGACTGAAGGCATGCGGCATGCGCCCGATCAACAACCTCGTCGATGTCACCAACTACGTGATGCTCGAGTGGGGGCAGCCGCTGCACGCGTTCGATCTCGAGCAGATTGCCGGGGCACAGATCGTCGTTCGCTGCGCCACCGCAGGCGAGAAGCTCACCACCCTGGATGGCAAAGAGCGCGTGCTGGCCACCGAAGATCTGTTGATCGCCGATCGCACTTGCGCCCAGGTGCTTGCGGGGGTGATGGGTGGCGCGAGCAGTGAAGTCACTGAGAAGACGACCCGTGTGCTGCTCGAGGCAGCGACGTTTCAACCGATGACGGTACGCAGATCTGCAAAGCGCCACGGATTGCACACCGAATCGTCCCATCGCTTCGAGCGCGGCACCGATGTGTCGGCGATTCCCGCGGTGCTCGACCGTGCGGCAGCGCTGATCGCCGAGCTGGGAAGTGGAACAGTTCGAGCGGGCAGGGTGGACGTGGTTCCGAGGGCTTTGGCGCCGCGCCGGGTGAAGCTGCGACTGGCACGGGTCAGCGAGTTGTTAGGAATGCAGGTCCCCGAGGAAGACTCGGTGAAGATCCTGCGTTCGCTCGGCTTCAGCCAGGTGGATGGCGAGCAATGGGAAGTGCCCCAGGCGCGCGTCGATGTCAGCGTTGAAGAGGACTTAATCGAAGAGATCGCGCGCATTCGCGGGTACGACGCGATCCCCACGGTGCTCCCGCGGGGCCTTGGCACGCTGGCTCCGGAGCCGAAGGCGGCGATCGTCGAGCGCTGCATTCGTACCGCGCTGGCTGGGTCGGGGCTTGACGAAGTCGTCAATTACTCGTTCGTCGCGCCCGCGGAACTGGTGGCGTTCGCTGCCGATGCAGGTGCGATCGCGGTGACGAATCCGTTGTCGGTTGATCAGGCGGTGATGCGCACGACGCTTTTGCCCAGCCTGGTTCAGAACGTCGTTCGCAGCGCGCGGCATCAGGCGCAGGGCGTTGGCTTCTATGAGATCGCGCGCAGCTACCGGCCGGATCCCGAAGGCGGGCCGCGGCATCGGCCGATCGCGTTCGAGCGACTCGAGGTGGCGGGAGTATTGTGGGGTCTTCGTGACGGTGGCCGCAGCTGGACGGCGAAGGATGCAGTGGTCGACTTCTACGATGCGAAGGCGGCGGTAGAAGCGGTGTTCGAATCGCTGCACATAAAGAACGTCACCTGGGAAGCGCTCGAATCGCCGTGGTACCACCCTCGTTCGGCCGCAGCGATGGTGCGCGACGGGAAACGGTTGGGGACGATAGGGGAACTGCATCCACGGGCGCAGAAACGGCTGGATGCTCCAGCGGGGCTCTTCCTTTTTCAGCTCGATGTCGAAGAGCTGGTTGAGGCGACGGAGCTGGTTCCGCAGGCGACTGCGCTGACCCGGTTCCCCTCGGTACTAAGGGATCTGGCCCTGGTGGTGTCGCTGCAGCTTGAAAACGAAGCGATCCGACGGTTGATTGTCGAGGTCGGCGCGCCCCTGGTTGAGGAAGCACGGGTGTTCGATGTTTATACGGGCAAGCCGATTCCGGAAGGTCAGAAGAACGTGGCGTTTGCGCTGAGGTACCGCGGGGCGGATCGAACGCTCACCGATGTCGAGGTCAACGCCGCACACGCGAAGATCGTCGCTGAGGTGAACCAGCGGTTGGGCGGTCAGCTTCGGCGGTGAGAAAATCCGTAAGAACGACGGGAAGTTGACAGCTATTCGCAGGTTGGTCAGGATCAACACACTATGACCAAGGCGGACATTATCGAGGGCGTCTTCGAGAAAGTCGGATTCTCGAAGAAGGAATCGGCCGAAATTGTTGAGCTGGTGTTCGACACGCTCAAAGAGACGCTCGAGCGGGGCGACAAGGTGAAGATCTCGGGGTTCGGCAACTTTCAGCCGCGCTTCAAACGGGCTCGCCCAGGTCGCAACCCTCAAAGCGGTCAACCCATCGAGATTACGGCGCGTCGCGTAGTGAAGTTCGTTCCCAGCCAGGTGCTCAAGGCGGCGTTGAACGGTGGACGCATTGACGACGGTGAAGCGTCGGCCGAGGACGAAGAAGACAACAACGATCAGTGAGAGTGGTTGACGCTCTTGGGGTGGGCGGGCATAAGAGCGTCGTCGTTTCGTTTCCTCAGTCGAAAAATCGGGGCGTAGCGCAGCCTGGTAGCGCACTTGCTTGGGGTGCAAGGGGTCGCAGGTTCGAATCCTGTCGCCCCGACTTTGGAAGGCCTCGGTGTCGTTGGAGAAATCCACCGCACCGAGGCCTTTGTTTTTGTCGATGGCCGAACTCGGGGACGGATTTGGGACACTTCGTTCTGCCCCCAAGACAGCAGGAGTTCCCTCGGGCATCTCTTCGACCTGCTTCG
>JANOHG010000451.1:0-12399 GCA_031406375.1 Archangiaceae bacterium
GTGAATCGTCCGGTTGTTTTCATCAGCGCGACGAACTGTTCGCCCGACGGAAACGAGGCGGCGGTGCGGGGCAGGTACTCGTACGCAGCTTTGTTTCCGGTGACGAGCCAACCGATGACGGGCATCACGAAGCGCGCATACAACCGGAAGAGCGCGCCAAAGAAGCCAGCCGGCTGACCGAACTCGAGCACCATCACCCGACCTCCCGGCTTTACGACGCGCGCGAGCTCGTGCAGGCAGACCTTCGGATCGTCGACGTTGCGGATTCCAAACGAAATCGACGACCGATCGAAGGTCTGGCTCGCGTACGGCAGCTTCATCGCGTCAGCGACCTCGAACCGAACCGCCAGCTGGGCCCGCGCCGCCTTGGCTGGGGCCGAACGAAGCATCGGCTCGCAGAAGTCGGTGCCGACGACGTCTCCGGTCGGACCCACGGCGCGCTTGAACTCGAGCGCGAGGTCTCCGGTGCCGGTCGCGCAATCGAGCACCGACATGCCAGGTTGGGCGCCTGCGAGCTTCACCGCCGTGCGCCTCCACGCGTGGTGCCTTCCGAAGCTGAGCGCGTCGTTCGCGGTGTCGTACCGCGCGGCGATGTGCGCGAACATCGATTGAACCTGGTCGCTCATGTTCGAATCTCCATCGGGCGCAGCTGCCGCCGGTGTTCGACGTTTGGAACCGCAAGTGACCGGCCGACCGCGCCGAGAACTTTCTGCAGGGCTCCCATCAAGTCTCCGAAGATCGCTGGCGTCAGCGCCTGCGCACCATCGCACAACGCCTGCGCAGGCTCGGGATGCACTTCGACCAGCAAGCCGTCAGCGCCCGCAGCCGCGGCCGCGAGCGCCATCGGAATGACCAACGCGCGATCTCCGGTGGCGTGCGACGGGTCGACCAACACTGGCAGACGGGTGCGATCTTTGATCCACGCTACCGCCGCGAGGTCGAGGGTGTTGCGCAGCTGCGGCTCGAAGGTCCGGATGCCGCGCTCGCACAGCACGACCTGATCGTTTCCTTCGTCAATGATGTATTCAGCGGCAAGCAACCATTCGTCGAGCGTCGCCGAAAGACCGCGCTTGAGCAGCACCGGCCGCCGCACTCGGCCCACTGCTTTGAGCAGGCAAAAGTTCTGCATGTTCCGCGCGCCAATCTGCAGCATGTCGGCGTACTCGAGCATCGTCGGCAGCTGCGCGGCGTCCATCACCTCGGTCACGACGGGAAGGTGATGACGCCGGGCAGAAGCGGCCAGCACCTCGAGTCCCGGTTGGCCCAGACCCTGAAACGAGTAGGGGCTGGTGCGCGGCTTGAAAGCACCTCCTCTCATTGCGTGGGCGCCATGGCGCGCAACTGCCTGCGCCGCCGCCTCAATCTGGGTGGCGCTTTCGACGGCGCAAGGCCCGGCAATGACGACAAAACCCTGATCGCCGATCTCGATTCCACTGCTCAAACGAACCCGCTGTGTAACCGACGACTCGGTTTTCCAGACCCGTCTCGGACCGTCGGAAGCCATCGTGGTGCCCCTGTGGTTCACTGAGTTCACGTTGTTTTGAACTTTGTAGTGCATGTATAGCCGCGAGCGCCTAGAAAACAACTGCGTCGTGAGCCCAATTGGCCCAGATCGGCGTTTCGCCGCGATGTGGAAACCGCTGGAAGCGGGAGCGCTGCTGCGTTTGACGATCGCCGGTGCGCCGCTGTCGGTCGCGTGGTCCCACCCTTCGCGCGGCGAATGGGCGACGGGGGTCGCAGTCGCGGCGGAAGGTGATGGTCAGCTCGATTGGCGCGACGGAGCGCCACCTTGGATGCCTGGGCCGTGGTTCGGGGGGTGGACGTTCGATGGCACCGAAAGGTGGGTGCTTCCCCAGCTGTTGGCCTGGTGGAGCCAAGGCCGCACCTATGTGGCTGCATTCGGCGATCGCGCGGCCGAGCTGCTGAAGCAGGTTGACGAGGCGCAGCCGGTGGCCGCTGTCCCAACCGCGACAGTTGGGGAAGGAGACCGCGCGGCCTGGACGACGATGATCGAGGCGGCGCTCGAGCGCATCTCGATTGGCGCGCTGAGCAAAGTGGTGGTCGCGCGCCGGCTGCGAGTCGTCGCCGACGCACCGTTTGAAGAACGGCGGATTCTCAAGGCGCTCGAAGCTCGATTTCCATCGTGCCGGACCTTCTTGTTGCGCACCGAGAATGGTGCCTGCTTCGTCGGCGCGACGCCTGAGACGCTGTGTCGGGTGCGCGGCCGCCTGCTCGAGACCGAAGCGCTGGCTGGAACAGGAGTCGGCGATGAGTTGCTGGCGTCATCGAAAGATCGCCGCGAGCACGCCTGGGTCGTCGACGCGATTGTCGAATCGCTGCGGCCGTTCGTCACCTGCATGGAGGTCGAGCCAGAGCTTGGGCTCAAGCGGCTGGCGAACGTGACCCACCTGTGGATGCCGATTCGAGCAACGCTTCGCGAGGGCGTGGATCCGCTGGTGGCGGCGAGGGCGCTGCATCCGACTCCTGCCGTGGGAGGGACTCCGCGCGCAGCGGCGATCGCCTTTCAGCGGGCCCATGAGGGCTTCGAGCGCGGTTGGTACGCCGGAGCCGTGGGGGCGCGGGGCCCACAGGGGCTCGAACTCTGCGTCGGGATCCGATCTGCGCTCGTGAGCGGCAATGAGGCGATGGTGTTTGCGGGAGCAGGGATCGTCGCGGGGTCGACTCCGGATTCGGAATGGATCGAGACCGAGCGAAAGGCCCGCGCATTGCTGGGTGCGCTGGGAGTTCGAGATGTCTGACAGGCGACGCAGATCAGGAGGCGCGGATGACTGACTGGATCAACGGACAATGGGCAGCCGCGATCGCGGGCGCGCTTGCCAACGCAGGAACACAGCACGTCGTGGTCTGCCCGGGATCGCGCTCGACCCCGTTGGCGCTTGCAGTCGCAGCGGCGAAACGGCTGAAGGTCTGGTTGGTGACCGACGAACGCAGCGCCGCGTTCTTTGCGCTTGGGTTGGCCAAGGGTGGCGGTTGCCCAGCGGCAGTGCTCTGCACTTCAGGCAGCGCTGGAGCCCACTTTCTGCCAGCGGTGATCGAAGCGGCGCAGTGCGGAACACCGCTGGTGGTACTCACGGCAGATCGCCCCTGGGAACTGCAGGGCTTCGGCGCGCCGCAGACAACCGATCAGACGCGCTTCTTCGACCCCTTTGCGCGCGTCGAGCTGCTGCCAACACCCGACGCCCAGTCAATCGAACATTTGCGTGCGGCGATCGCGCGCGCCTTGAGCGGCAGCGGGCCCGTGCACTTCAACGTCCCGTTTCGCGAGCCGCTGGCGCCCCCCATGGGGATGCTCATCCCCGTCGACGACACGCCGGCCAGAAAGATCCACCCGCCTCGCAACCTGCCTCAGCTCGACGAAGTTCTCAGCGCCCTGCATGGAGTCGAGCGCGGAGTCATCGTCTGCGGCCCCCGCGAGCGCGACGACGGGTTTGGCGTGGCGGTGCACGCGCTTGGCACTGCGCTTGGATTTCCGGTGCTCGCCGAGGCAGCGTCGAACGCCCGGTTCGGTTTTCCGGACGCGATCGCCCACGCCGACTTGCTGCTTCGACACGAGCCATTCGCGAAGGCCCACTCGCCGCAAGTGGTGTTGCGCTTCGGCGGTGGTCTGACCCCGAAGACGACCCAGGCCTTTATCGACTCGAGCGAGGCAAGGATCTTCGTGTTCAGCGAACGCAAAGAGATTTTTGATCCCTTTCACCGAGCCCAGGCGGTGATCATCGGTGACGCCGTCGTGGCGTGCCGCGGGCTGTGTCCTGCTGGCGCAACTGCGAGCGCCTACCGTGAATCCTTTGTGCGGGCGGATGCGATCGCCCATCGCGCCCTTAAGGGGGCGGCGTTTGGTGAGCCGTCGATCGCGTCGACCGTCGCTGCGCACGCGACCGCAAACCTGTTTCTCTCGAGCAGCATGCCGATTCGCGACGTCGACGCCTTCGCGGCGGGTGACACACCATTGCGCGTCTTCGCCAATCGCGGCGTGAATGGAATCGACGGTGTCACTTCGACCGCCGCTGGCGTGGCGGCAGCCACCGGCAGGTCGACGGTGCTGCTCACGGGCGATCTGGCGTTGATTCACGACATTCATGGGCTGTTGATCGCGCGCCAACACCAAATCCCTCTGAAGGTGGTGGTGGTGAACAACGACGGAGGTGGGATCTTCTCGTTCCTGCCGATCGCCGAGCGCAGCGATCATTTCGAGGCGCTGTTCGGCACCCCGCATGGCCTCGATCTGTCGCACCTTGCAGGGCTTTGCGGCGCGCGCCTTGAACGACCGGCGACGTTGTCCGAGCTGGGCGCAGCGCTCGATCGACCAGGCTTCTGTTTGATCGAAACGCGCACCGAGCGCACCTTGAATGTGACCGCGCACCGCGCGCTCCACGCCCAAGTCGCCCACGCACTCGAGCAAGAGGATCGACGTCGGTGATCCCCGCATTGTTCCTTCACGGCTTCACCGGCAGCGGCGCGTCGTGGTCGGACGTCGCCGCGTCGCTGAACGACGCTCTGTCGGCTCGCTGTCCTGATCTGCCTGGCCACGTCGCCTCGCCGTTGCCTGCTCGGCTGGGTCGCGAAGGCTTCGATGCGACGATTTCTTCGCTTGCAGCGCAGCTGGCCGAGCCTTCAGTGGTGATTGGCTATTCGCAAGGGGCGCGACTGGCGCTGGCGCTTGCGATTCGTCACCCCGCGAAGGTCACTCGACTGATCCTCGAGAGCGGCACCGCCGGGCTGGTTCGTCATCGGGATCGCGCCATGCGCCAGGCCGAGGATGAAGCGCGCGCGACGATGCTCGAGACGCAGGGGCTCGAGGCTTTCATCAGCCAATGGGAACGTCTGCCGCTGTTCGCCGCAGTCGCGCCGAGCCTGCAGCTGAGCAGCCGGCGCCGAGCGCACAGCGCGGCGGGGCTCGCCGGCGCGTTGCGGTGTCTTGGGCTCGGAGTACAGCCGAGCTTCTGGTCAATGTTGCCTCGGGTGCGGGTGCCAACACTCTTGGTAACCGGCGCGAACGACGAGAAGTTCACCAGGCTCGCAGGGAAGATGTCCGCCCAGCTGCCGCTGGCGTGGCACGTCACGGTGCCGAATGCGGGTCACGCCGTTCACCTTGAAGCGCCGCGCGAATGGGTCGCCGAGGTTCGCGCGTTCACCCGCACCCCTTTCCACCACGAATACCCCACCGAGGAGAGCCGCACATGAAGGCCCAATGGAAAACAGACGCTGCCGGCAAGAAGTTCGAAGACGTTCGCTACGAGAAGTGGGACGGGATCGCGAAGATCACCATCAATCGCCCGGAGGTTCGCAACGCGTTCCGCCCGCAGACGTTGTTCGAGCTCCAGGCCGCCTTCACAGACGCACGCGAAGATTCGAAGGTCGGGGTGGTGATCCTCACCGGTGAAGGCGAACAGGCGTTCTGCTCAGGAGGAGATCAGCGGGTGCGCGGCGCCGAAGGGTACGTCGGCTCGGACGGAGTGCCCCGGCTCAACGTGCTCGATCTGCAAAAGCAGATAAGGTCACTGCCCAAGCCGGTGGTGGCGATGGTCGCGGGGTTTGCGATTGGCGGCGGCCACGTGCTCCACCTGGTATGCGATCTCAGCATCGCGGCAGAAAACGCCCGCTTCGGTCAGACTGGGCCGAAAGTCGGCAGCTTCGATGGCGGTTTCGGCGCGTCGTACCTGGCCTCGGTCGTGGGCCAAAAGAAAGCGCGCGAGATCTGGTTCCTGTGCCGCCAATACGACGCGCAACAGGCGCTGCAGATGGGGCTGGTGAATGCCGTCGTCCCACTGAAGGACCTCGAGGCCGAGACCGTGAAGTGGTGCCAAGAGATGCTGGCGCATTCTCCGCTGTCACTGCGTTTGCTCAAGTCGTCGTTCAACGCGGCGCTTGACGGCCAGGCGGGAATCCAAGAGCTCGCGGGCAACGCAACGCTGCTCTATTACATGAGCGAGGAAGCCCAGGAAGGAAAGCGCGCCTACCTCGAGCGTCGCAAGCCGGACTTTTCGAAGTTCCCGAGGCGCCCGTGACGTCAGCGATCTGGTGGCAGGCAGCGCGTCCGAAGACACTCGTCGCAGGCATCGTGCCGGTGGCGGTTGGCTCTGCGCTCGCGCTGCGCGACGGAGCGTTTCTTCCCTTCGCCGCCGCGATGGCGCTGCTCGGAGCGCTGCTGATCCAGATCGGCACCAACCTCACCAACGACTACTTCGATTTCGTGCGCGGCGCGGACACCGCTGATCGGCTGGGACCCGCGCGGGTGACGCAGCAAGGGTTGCTGGCTCCGAAGGCGGTGAAGGCGGGTGCATTGGGATGCTTTGCGCTCGCTGTCGCGGTCGGCGTCTACCTCGTCTTCGTCGGCGGCTGGCCAATTCTGGTGATCGGGATCGCATCGGTGCTCGCGGGGTATGCCTATACCGGAGGCCCGTTTCCCCTCGGCTATCACGGGCTGGGAGACCTCTTCGTCCTCGTGTTCTTCGGTCTCGTCGCCGTGGGTGGCACCTACTTCTTGCAAGCGCAGGAAATCACCGCGACCGCGCTGATCGCAGCGATTCCCGTCGGCGCGCTTGGGGTCGCGCTGCTCGCGGTCAACAACGTGCGCGACGCAGCGACCGACGCCCGCGCAGGCAAGCGCACGCTGGTGGTGCGGTTTGGAACAGGCTTTGGCAGGGCAGAGTGGGTGGCGATGGTCGCGGTGGCGTTCGCGATTCCGATCGCGTTGTGGCTGACTGGGGCGGCGAGCGTCGCGGTGCTGCTGCCGTTGCTCGCGCTTCCTCTGGCGGTGGCGCCGTTTCGGCTCGTTCGGCATCAGACCGGAGCAGTGCTCAACACGGCGTTGGCTGCAACCGCGCGGCTGCAGCTCGTCTTCGGGCTGCTTTTCGCTGTGGGGCTGGCGCGATGAAACTGTCACTCGTTCCGCTGAGACTGAAGCTGGTGAGTCCAATCGTCACTGCGACCCACACGATTGAGGTGCGCGAAGGCTTCGTCGTTGAGGTCTTTGACGCGGAAGGGAAGGGGAAGGGCGAGGCGACTCCGCTGCCGCATTTCGGCACCGAGACGCTTGAGGAAACGAGCGCCGCGCTGCTGTCGTGGCGGGGGCCTGGATCGTTGGACAGCATCGAAGCGATCGCCGCGGCGACGGCGGTGCTCCACGCGACTCCTGCAGCGCGTCATGGGCTCGAGCTGGCGCTGCTCGATCGGCTGGCGAAGGTTCGACATCTTCCGCTCGCGCGATTGTTGTCCGACACTTCTCGTCGAGAAGTCCGGTGCGCCGCTTTGATCGATGGAGACGACGCGGCAGCGCTCGCTTCGTCGGCCGAGCGCTGCGTCGCGGCGGGCTTCGAGGTCTTGAAGATCAAGGTCGCTGCGCGGTTGTTGTCGGTGGATGCGCAGCGCGTGCTCGCAGTGCGCAGGGCGGTCGGCCCGAAAGTCGTACTGCGAATCGACGCGAATGGCGGCTGGTCAGAGAGCGCCGCCCGCACTGCGTTGCGCGGAATGGAATCGTTGCGCCTCGAGCTGTGCGAGCAACCCGTGGTCGCTGCTGATGTCGGAGGCCTGGGGCGAATTCGAGGAATGGTGCCTTGTCAGATCGCCGCCGACGAAGCACTGCTGTCGCGCGAAGGCATCGAGGCTTTGTTCAGCGTGGATCGTCGTCCCGCGGTCGATGTGGTGGTGCTCAAGCCGATGGCGCTTGGGGGCGTGCTTCCCGCGCTCGCGCTCGCGCGTCGCGCGCACCAAGCGGGCGTCGGCGCCTATGTCACCACACTGCTCGATGGGCCCGTCGCCCGGGCAGCCGCGGCTCATCTGGCCGCCGCGATCCCTCAGGGTGATTGGGCCAGCGGGTTGGGCACAGTCGAGCTGCTTGAGGACCACGTCGCGGATCCGTTCACTCCAGTTCGCGGGCGGATTCGCATTCCGACCGCCGATGGGCTGGGAATCTGAAAAGTGGAAGCGATCGTCTTCGAAGGTGGGCAGTGGACGCACGAGCAACTTCGGGCGCAAATCGCGGGCTGGAAAGTCTGGCTGCGACAGCAGCGATTGCCTTCCGATGCGCGGGTCGGTGTGTTGGCGTCGAATCGGCCAGACGCTGTTGCTCTTTTCCACGCGTGCGCACAGCTGGGGGTGACGCTGGTGCCGTTCAATGTGCGGCTGACCGCGCTCGAGCTGGCGCCGTTGGTCCTTCTCGCAAGGCCCGCGCTGGTGCTCGCGGACGACGCCCTGTGCGCGCGACTACCGGGTGCGCAGCCCTTTCCGACCGTCGTCGACACCGCCGATGCGCCGTTCACCGAATTGCCTGACGACCAACCGCTTGCCGCGCTGTTCACCTCGGGGACGACAGGGACTGCGTCGTTGATCGTACTGAGCCACGGAAATTTTCGGGCCAGCGCGCGGGCTTCGGCTGCCAATCTCGGAGCTGATGCTGATCAGCGTTGGCTGTTGGCGCTTCCGTTGTTTCACGTCGGTGGATTGGCGATGGCCCATCGCTGCTTGCAGTACGGCGCGAGTTTGATCATCGAGAAAGGCTTTGATCCCATTCGCGTCAACCGTTTGATCGATGCGCAGCACGTGACTCACCTGAGCCTGGTCGCCACGGCGCTTGATCGGCTTCTCGACGTGCGCAGCGATCGGTTTCCCTCGACGGTGCGTGCGATCTTGATTGGCGGCGGGCCGGTGCCGCATTCGTTGATGAAGCGGGCCCGGGCGCTTGGCGCTCCGGTGCTGCAGACCTATGGGCTGACCGAAGCGTGCTCGCAGGTAACGACCGAGCGTCCGACACAGGCCGACGGTTCGACGGCAGGCCCGGCGCTGCCTGGCGTCGAAGTGCGCGTGGTCGATGGGCAAATCGAAGTGCGTGGGCCGACGGTCGCTGCGCAGTTTGGGCAAGGTTGGCTGCAGACGAAGGACCTTGGCGCGCTCGATGCGGAAGGGCGGCTGACGGTGCTCGCGCGCCGAATGGACCTGATCGTCAGCGGAGGCGAGAACATCTATCCCGCCGAGGTGGAAAGGATCCTCGCGGAGCACCCGTCGATTCGTGAGGTTGCGCTTGGACCTCGCGCGGATTTGCACTGGGGCCAGGTTCCGGTGGCGGTCGTGGCCTGCCGGGCCGCGCCACCCACGCAGGAAGCCCTGGTCAACTGGTGTCGTTCGAGGCTCGCAGGGTTCAAGCTGCCGCGCGCCTTCATCTGGGTGGAATCATTGCCTCGAAACGCCAACGGGAAGGTCGATCGCGCGGCGCTGCATGCCTTGATTGGCTGACCTGCAATGGTTGGCGGGGCTTACGCGTATTCCGGCCATGGAAACCAAATCTTGCCCCGCATGCTTCCAGTCGATCGATGCCCGCGCGATCAGGTGTTCCCACTGCGGCTCGCGCCAGCCCGATGCACCGCTGATGCACCGCGATATTCCGGGGCGGGTGATGGGAGGTGTCTGTGCGGCAATGTCGTTGCAGTTCGGGTGGGATCCGGTGCTGATTCGCGTGCTGATGGTGGTGAGCATCGTCGCGACTGGCGCGCTCTCGTTCTGGGCATACCTGCTGATTTGGTTTCTCACTCCCTTCGATGTTCGAGGCAAGGCGCCGATGACGCGGTTCATCGACATGCTTGGCACGCTGTTCAACAAGGGCAGCGTACCTACCTCTATGCCTTGAACCGCTGTTAACGGCGCACCTCGTGCCTAGACCCAATGGGTCGCATGAGTGAACCCACGGCGCCGAGCCACAGCAGGAGGTTGGTCCATTTATTTGGTCTAGTTGAGAGGTGTCGAACTCGGCGACGGTAGCTCCTGATTCAGACCTGTAGCGGTTTACTTGCCGGTCGACGGCTCGCTGATACCGTCGTCGCAGCGAATGGATAACCGGCGAAAGTGGCTTTGGGTGTCGGTGACGATCGCCTTTGTTCTCGCGACATGGTCCGCGAGTGCTGAGGGCGGTTTTCGTCGGTACCTCAGCCTGTCGCACCAGGTCGAAACGCTGCGCGCACGCAACCGCGCCACGGCGGACGAGAACGCGAAGCTGCTCAAGGAAGTCGAAGCGTTGCGCTCGGATTCAAAGGCAATCGAACGGGCGGCCCGAGAAGAGCTTGGCTTCATTCGTCCCGGCGAAATCATCATCCACCTGGAGCCTCAATGAATCCATCGCCGGTGATGACGCGGCTGCGGGGCGGCAAAGGGCCGCTGTTCTTCGGGCCAGGAAAGATCGCCCGAGAGATCGTGAGGGCGATTCCAGGTGTGGCAGTGGTGGTGACCCTCGCGCTCCTCGCGCGAGGCGGGTTCCACTCACTGGCGGCCAGCGGCGTGCCAGAGATTCTCGCCACTGCGCTGCTGCTGCTTGGGGTCAGCGTCTCAGCTTGGCGCCGTGTTCGCCGTGGAAGTTCGGGAGCTCCAAGTACCCTGCGCGACGAGTTGGAGTTCGGAGGCGGCCTGCTCGCTGTCGCGAGCGTCGTCGTAGCGATCGTCGGGCCCGCGGTTTTTCCGCTGGTCTATCTGCTGATGGCGTTTCTCGTCACGTTCCTCTCGAAGCCCGCCGGGCTGACCCTGCTCGGTACGGCGGTGCTTTTCGACGCACTCGACACGCTTCCAGACGCTCCGGCCACCTTCGCAGCCCACACCGGCTTTTTGCTTGTCTTCGCTGCGATGTACCACGTGGTTCTTTCGGCGCGACTGGCAGCCGCACAGAAGGCCGAAGACGTCGCGGTGAAGAACCGGATCAAAGAGGTGGAAGAGCGCGCCCGCACCTTTCGGCTGGTGAGCGCCGGAACCCGCGACAGCTTCCCCGGCGTCAAGGATCACGAGAAGTGGTTGCTCGCGTCGGTGAAGGAAATTGAAGGCACGCTGGGCAACGCGCTCGAGATCGCCGAATGCGCGCTGAAGACACACACCGTCGGAGCCTTTCTGCTCACCGCCGATGAAAGGTCTTTGAAGCTGCACGACTGTCGGTCTGCGTCTGAACATGTTCAGCGCGAGAAGTTCTCGGCCGGAGAAGGAATCGTCGCCGCGCTGCTCAAACGTGGGGTGCCGGTGCGAATGGCATCGGCTGCAGGGCTGAAGGGAGTCACCCACTACGATGGTGGGCCGCAGATCTGCGCTCTGCTGGCGGTGCCGATCGTCGAGGCGGGTGGGCTGATGCGGGGAGTTCTCGTTGCCGACCGACTCGAGTACCTGCCGTTTTCAGACACCGACGAGCGCCTGCTGACCACCATCGCCGAAGAGGTGTTGCGGGCAATCGAGGTCGAGCGGGTGATGGGCTACATTCGAAAAGCGCGCGACGAGAAAGATCGGTTCTTTCGTGCGATCGAGGAACTCAACCGCGCAGGTTCGCCTGATCAGGTGTTCCTCGCGGTGCTTGAGAGCGCGCGCCAGATCGCTCCGCTCGACTTCTGTGCGGTCACGCTCGTGAACGAGGTCGCAGGCCAACGCACCCACCGCATCGCCCGGATGAGCGGCGTCACCGCCCAGGGCCGCGCGCTCGAGGGCACCACCTTCAACGACAACAATGGGCTGGTCGCGAATGTGGTGCGTTATGGCGCTCCGCTGCCAGGCCGCGAAGTCAGTCAGATGGATCGCCAGGTGATCTTCGACGCGGACACGCAGGTACGCGGCTTGGCGAGCCTGAAGATCTTCCCGCTCGTTGCAGGAGACCGAATTCTCGGCACGCTCGTGGCCGGGTCGCGAAAGCGTGGCTCGTTCGACGACGAATCGCTGCGCATGCTCGAGGTGATTGCGATTCAAGCAGCGCAAGCAGTGCTTCGTGCGCAGCTTTACGAACAGATGGAAAAGATGGCGACGACCGACGGTCTCACCGGCCTGCTCAACCACCGCACGTTTCAGGGGCGGTTCGATGAGGTGCTGGCGGCGGCGCGCCGGTACGGCCGCAAATGCTCGGTGATGTTGACCGACATCGATCACTTCAAGAGCGTCAACGACACCTATGGCCACCCGATGGGTGATCTGGTGCTCAAGGGCGTGGCCCGAATCATCCGCGAGAAGGCGCGCGATACGGATCTGGTCGCGCGGTACGGCGGCGAAGAGTTCGCGATCATCATGCCCGAATGCGACTCGAAGTCGGCGCTGGCGATCGCCGAACGGATCCGCGAAGCAGTGATGGCGGAAGTCTTCCAGACAGATCAGGGCCCGCTGAAAGTCACTCTCTCGCTGGGAATCGCGACCTTCCCCGATGCTTCGCAAGACAAGCAGGCGTTGGTGGATCTCTCTGACCAATGCCTCTACTTTGCGAAGCGCCACGGCCGGAATCAATCGGTGACGGTGGCTCAGATGCAGCAAGGCCGAAAGCTGCAGGCGTAGACGGGACCTTTTGTGGGCATTCGCGGACAATTGACCCTGTTGATTCCTGGCCTGGTGGCTTTGGGAATGGTCTCGATTGCGTTCCTTGCGGCCGACCTGCAGCGT
>JANOHG010000454.1:0-1634 GCA_031406375.1 Archangiaceae bacterium
GCACCGCCTCACGCACGTAGGGCGACGGGTCCTTGTTGAGCACGTCGAGCACCGCATTGAACGCGGTGTCGGTCGGCTTGGTCTCTTCCTTCATGTCGGGGTTCGCAAACTCGCCCAGCAACACCCAGGTCGCCAGCATCCGCCAGACGGGATCCGAATCGAAGCGCGCAGCGTCGACCCACTGCTGTTCCGAGACCGATGGGGTGTTGATCTTCGCCAGGGCCGCTCCATTCTTGTTCCAGTTGACCCACTGCGGAGACCCCGGCAGATCGACCTTGACCGTCACTGAAGGCTTGTCGACGGTGATCAGCTCTTCCTTCGCGTATTTCGGCTCTTGCTCGCGATGGATCACGATCGGCAACTTGAAGACGAACGGGCCTTTCTCGTCGCCGTGCACCGGCAACTGTCGAATGGTGATCGTCGCGACTCCCCCAGAGTAGTTGATCTCGGGGAACAGCACCGGGTAGCCCTTCTTCTTCAGCCACGCTTCTTTGAAGGGCTTGAGCTCCTTTTCCTTCTTGGTGCTCGCAAACACGGCTGCAAAAAAGTCGTCGCTGGTCGCGTTCCCCAAAGCGTGCTTCTCGAGATAGGCCTTCAGCGACTTCTTCATCTCTGTGCGCCCGATCCACGTGTCGAGCATTCGCAACACCATCGCGCCCTTGGTGTAGGAAATCGAATCGAACATCTCTTCGGGGCTCGAGCCGCCGCGCCCGGTGAGCGGATGCGAACGCGGGCCTGCTTCCTGGCGGAAGTAGGCGTCGAAGATGTACGCCGCGTTCTGAACTTCGATCATGTCGTTCTCGTGGTAGTTGTCCTCGGCCAGGCTTCCCAGGAAGGTGGCGAAGCCTTCGTTGAGCCAGGTGTCGTCCCACCACTTGAGCGTGACGTAGTTGCCAAACCATTGGTGCGCGAGTTCGTGGCTGATAAGCCCTGTGATCCGCGAGCGACTGACCAGATCGTTTTTATGATCGAGGATGAACCTCGACTCGCGGTTGAAGACGAGTGACGTGTTCTCCATTCCGCCCCAGAAGAAGCGGGGCACCGCCACCTGATCGTATTTCGTCCACGGGTACTTCACGCCGAGAAACGACGACTGGAAGTTGAGCGCGCTGCGGGTCGAGTTCACCGCTTCGAAGACGCGATCGCCTTTGCCCGGAAGGCTCCACACCGTCGCGCTCGTCACGTCTCCCCCGACCTGGTGTGCCTCGAAAAGGCCAACCGCGAGCGCGACCAGATACGGCGAATGCGGCTGGTCCTGTTTCCACCACACCCGGCGCAGGTTCTTTCCGTTCTCGGTATACGTCTCATCTTTCTCTTTCCTGCCGTTCGACAGCACCGTGTATTGGCTGTCGACGATGGCGAAGACTTCCGTTGTCGCCTTGTCCTCCGGAGTGTCGTTACAGGGGAAGAAGGCGCGCGCGTAGGTCGGCTCGAACTGAGTGAAGTAGTAAGGCGGCGCCTCGGCGTCGTCGCTGTTCGAGACGGTGAACATCCCTTCATGGGCAGCGCGACTCACCTTTCCGGTATAGGAAACCTCGATTGTCGCCTCGGCATTCGCCGCCAACGGCTTGGTCGGCGTGATGGTCAGCGTCCCGGTGCGAAGCGACGGCTCGTCTACGACCTTGAAGGCCGCA
>JANOHG010000464.1:0-7171 GCA_031406375.1 Archangiaceae bacterium
CGAGTCGCGGTGTCGGCCTGCGAATCGTGGCCTACGAGACCAAAGAGGACCACCCTCTGCTGCTCGTCGATCGCGAACGCGTGATGCACTGACCGATGGCCAGTGCAGTCGGGGCACTGACTATTGGCTGAAACCTTCAAGTTGGTAGTGGGCCTCGATGCGTTTGAGCGCGAGAATCATCGCAGCGCAGCGCGTATCCGTGGTGCGGTCGATGCAGTACCGCTTGCTGTCGTGCATGTCTGTCTTGCGAGGGTTATTGCGCGCGATGTCGCGAATGATGCGGTAGTTGCGTTTGAGCGCGAACTCGAGCCGCTTGTTCACTTCGGCCTCAGTCCAGCTTTCCATGCGTTTGTTCTGGACCCATTCGTAATAGCTGACAGTCACGCCGCCCGCGTTGCAGATGATGTCTGGAATGAGGTCGATCTTCCGCTTCTCGAGCACGCGGTCGGCTTCGGGCGTCGTCGGGCCGTTGGCGCCTTCGGCCACCAGCTTCACCTTCAGCTTCTCGGCGATCTCCGAGGTGATCTCGCCGCCGAGCGCAGCGGGGATCAAGATGTCTGCTTGAATTTCCCAGAAATCCTTCTTTGAGATCGACTGAGCACCCGGAAACCCGGCGACCGAACGCTTGAGGTTTTTCGGGTCCGAGGTGTAGGCCATCAACGACTGCACGTCGATGCCGTCGGGGTTGTAGAGGGTGCCATCGGCGTCGTTGACCGCCAACAGCCGAGCGCCCATGCCTTGAAGAATGTCCGAGCCCCAGCTGCCGACGTTTCCGAACCCCTGTACGGTGAACGTTTTACCTCGCAACGATTCACCCTTCTCCGCGTAGTAATCCTCAATGCAATACGCGACGCCCTGCCCCGTCGCCTTGGTGCGACCTTCGCTGCCGCCGATGCGAACGTCTTTTCCAGTGACGACACCGCGCATGTTGTGTCGCTCGTGTTCGCCATCCGAGTATTGGCGCAGGAAAAGCGCCATGATTTCTCCGTTCGTGCCAACGTCAGGCGCGGGAATATCGATATTGGGTCCGATCAGCGACTTCAGTTTGTACATGAAGCGCAGCGAAATCGCCTGAAGCTCTTCGCGACCATACTGCCGGGGGTCGAGCTGAATCCCACCCTTGCCTCCGCCAAACGGAACTTCAGCGATCGCAGTCTTCCAGGTCATTTCGGCAGCCAACGCCTTGAAGAGGTCGAGCGATACTTCGCGGTGGTAGCGAATGCCTCCCTTGTAGGGCCCGCGCGCTTGATTGTGTTGAACGCGATAAGCCTTGAACCGCTCGGTGACGCCAGGCACCAACTGGTAGACATGGCCGTCTGGAAGTCGCAGTACCCCGCCGCGAATCGACACGTCGCTGCCCAACAGCGCCTTGCCGTTGAGGATGATCTTCCCATCTGAAAGGTGTTCGAGACCCGCCGGGTCGCGCACCTGGGTGACTGACAATTCCTTGTACGCACCCGCGTCAGCGATTGGCACTGGAACGAGGCGATCCTTCAGCTTCACCGTCAAATAGAAGATGTGCTCGTAGTCTGGCTCTTCGAGCTCGAGCCGAACGCGGTTGTCGAGACCCATCAGGTCTGCGGCGCGGTGAAAAATCTCCATCGCCTCGGTGTAGACGGTCTTCCGAGGCTGGAAAGGCGGTGCCCGCATGAAGGTTTCTTCGTTGGCCATGGTGCGGTTCGACTCCATAAATGGGGGAAATGAATTGGGCAGGTTAGTGGCGCGGTCGAAAGGCGCGATAGGGAAAACCGACGGCGCGGCGCGTCAGCCGCGGTGTGGGTAGTGACTGCTGATTGCAAGCGTTGGAGCATTCGCCGAACAGGTGCAAAAGCTGCACGAACTCGAGCGTGGCGCACTCGTTTGGTCGGCGGGTACACCCGTGGTTCGGGTCCCGAGATTGCATCTGTGCAGGTCATGTCAACCACCGCAGGAAACCACGCTGCAGTCGAAGCCCGTTCGAAGCTCCTTGCCCGCCGCACGGCACTCAACCGGATTCAGCGCAGCAACGAAAGCGATGGGGCCTTGTTACAGGGGGCCGGGGCGCGCGAGCGCGCATCAAGCGAAGATCTCGCCAGCGTGCTTGCCACGCTCTCGGATCACGAGCGGAAAGAAGTCGATGCAATCGATGCGGCGCTGATCAGGCTCGACAACGGAACCTGGGGCCACTGTCAATCCTGCCGCGCGAAGATCGCCAGCAGCCGCTTGACCGCGATCCCTGAAACCGAGACATGTCTCGACTGTGCGTCGCAGGCAGCTGTGGCGAGGGGCTAAATGCGACACTCTTCGACGTTGATTGTGTCGATGTTGCTGATGATGCCCGCGGACGCGACAGCTCCAAAGGCGACTGAACGGGACCCATCATTGGAACTTCCCAGTCCTGATTATTTGCCTCCGCTCGCGCGCAAGCTGCTGCGCAAGCGAATGGAGCGGCACGGCCGCGATCAATACCGGCTGGTCCTCGCGGTCACACTGCTGCAACGGCAGGTGGTGAAGTCGTTGGCGACGGGAATCGCCGAAGAGCCGCGAATCGTTCGACCGATCGCCGAGGGACAAGACGACCTCAACGCTGCACTCCCCGAACGCTTCTTCGTGCTTCAAGATGCGTTGAGGCTGCGCGCGAAAGATCTCGCGAACGCTGCTTCTAAACAAGACGATGCGTCGCTGGCGAAGGCCTTCGGTCAGCTGGTCGAAGTCTGCGTCGGTTGTCATTCGGCGTACCTCAATCCAACCACCGCACCGTAGCGTCCGGGCCAAAGACATAGACGCGATTGGATGCACTCGCGAAGCCAATCATAGACACTCAAGTTGAATGGCAGAGGAAGTCCGCGATTGGAATGGGCCGTGCAGGGAGCCTCGGTATGAAAAAGATCCTCGTCGCTGTCGATGGCTCGAAGCCTTCCCTGGACGCTGCGCGGCTTGCTCTGACGATTGCTCAGGGCACCAAGGCCTCGCTCACGGTCGCGTTCTCAGTGGTCCCAATCATGATCCCCGGAGAGGTGCCATTCACGGTTGTCAACGACGTGATGAACGCTGAGGTCGATCGCGGCAAAGAGGTGCTTGCCAGTGTGGTGAAGGAACTGGGCGGCCACGGCGTGACGTCCGTCGAGGTCGAAGGGCCGGCAGCAGAGCGGATCGCCCAGCTTGCCGAGGAAGATGGCTACGACCTGGTGGTCGTCGGAAGCCGCGGTCGAAACGCAGTCGCCCGCCTGCTGCTCGGTTCAGTCGCCGACCGCCTCGTCCACATCTGTAAGCAGCCAGTGCTTGTCGTGCGATGAAACCTCGGGCACCTCGGCTTTTTCAGCCTCGCTGACGCGATCTCCTTAGGCTGCGCGGCGTATTCACCCAGTTCTTCAGCTGCGGCCAGCGCAGACCCGCCCGAAACCCGCAGCGTCGGTGAGCTTCTCGCAGGCACACACCAAATCCACGCAGTGAGAGTCAGTCGCGAAGCTTGATCGCCACATACCGACTTGTCTCACCGCGCTGATAGCGCACCAGCGCCGGCTGCCCTGCTCCACCCAACGCGAGCGCCTCGGGGATTTGTGACACCGCAGTAATCTTTCGCTTGTTCACTTCGATGATCACATCTGCGGGCTGAATCCCGGCCAGGTCTGCCACGCTGCCCGGCATCACTGATTCGACCAGTGCTCCCGCTGGCACCTCGCGCAACACCAATCCCAGGGAATCCACCTTAGGCCCCGTGCCGATCGTCGCGGTGGCAGGCCGCGCGATCAAAGTCACTGTCACCTCGAGCGGCATCTTGCCGCGCAGCAGCGACAGCCTGACGGGGGTCCCTGGCGCCAACAGGGCGATCCGCCGCAGCAGCTGCAAATATGACTCGACTTGCCTGCCGCCGACACCAACCACCTTGTCATTGGGTTGAATGCCGACCTTCGATGCGGGGCTGTTCTTGTACACGTCTGAGACGACCGCGGCCTTGTTGGCGCCGTCTCCGACTTCCTGAATGTTGACTCCCAACCACCCGCGCTCGGCACGACCATTGGCGAGCAGGTTGGGCAAGAGATCCTTCACCAGGTTGATGGGCACCGCGAACCCAATTCCTTGGCCCTGGCTGACCACCGCGGTCGTGACCCCGACCACATCACCGCGCATGTTGAAGAGCGGGCCTCCTGAGTTGCCAGGGTTTATCAACGCGTTGGTTTGAATGAACTCGTCGAACGGGCCTACTCCGATTACCCGTTCGCGCGCTGAGATCAGGCCGTGGGTGACCGACGTGTCGAGGCCGAAAGGGTTGCCGATTGCCACCACCCAGTCACCCACCTCGAGCCGATCAGAGTCGCCCAGAAACACAGTCGGCAGGTTGCTTGCTCCTTCGCCGCGAAGCCGCAACAGCGCGAGGTCCGTCGATCCATCACGGCCGACCACCGAAGCATCGAGCTCGCGGCCATCGGCCAGACGCACGCGAATCGATTGTGCGCGCTCGACGACGTGGTTGTTGGTGACAACCAGCCCATCGGAGTTGATCAAAAATCCCGAGCCCAGCGAACGCGAAGTACCCTGGTTGGTGGTCGCAACGTTGACGACGCCCGGCCGCACGGCCTTGACCAGGGGAGCCAACGAGGCGGGCGCGGTGAATTCGGGCAAGCCGTTGTTGGCAGGCCGTTCGCGCCACAGCTTTCCCGTGGGTATGGGCGCTGGCTCGACCGGCTTCGGGCTCTCACCCTGCTGCCGAACTTTCTGGCGCGCCCAGTCGGCGACCTCGTCGGCGAAGGCGAGCGAGCCAATTCCGAGCACGACCATCGTCATCCAGCGCGACATGAGTCCTCTCTAGGACAGCGCTTGGCCCGGCGCTCAGCTTTCGTGTCACGTCGAACAACGCTGACGCATCACGCCTGAGCAGGCTCGACGAACCGAGCAACCTTCACCCTGCCCGGCCGGATGACCGTCCCGTTCAAACGGTAGGCTGCTCGAACAACCTCGACGACGTGGCCGTCTTGCTCTGGGTTGGGAGTGATTTCGAGGTCAATCGCTTCGGCGTGCTGCGGATTGTAGGCAGTGCCTTGCAGCTCGACCCGTTCGATTCCCTTGAGCTCGAGCTTCTTGAGCACCTTGTCGCGAATCAGCTTCACACCTTCGTACAGCTTCGATTCGTCGGGCAGCCGAAGGCACAAATCCAGCTCGTCGATCGCTTCGATCAAGGTGATCGCGATCTCGGCCTTCTCGACCTCGATCATTCGTTCACGCTCACGCAAAATCCGCTTCTTGAAGCTCTCGCGATCCTGCTCACTGGCCTGGTAGGCGCGCGCAAGCTCATCAATTCGTTTTCGAGCAGCAGAGAGCTCTTCGAGAAGGCGATCGGTATCGAGCGAAGGTGCGCTTTGCTGCCCCTCAACCCCGGGCTCTATCTCTGGATTGGCGTCGTGCATGGCACACTACGGATAACCAGCCGTAACGACGTGTCAATCAACTCAATTCGGCTTTGATTTGCCCAATCAACACCAGCGATCCGGCGACCACCACCAGGTCGTCAGCGGCGGCGGCTGCTCGCGCTGCGGTCAACGCGTCGGAGGGTGAAACGAACGCCTCGACTTTGGGGCACAGCGCGCGCGCGTCCGCGATGAACGCCGACGGGTCGAGCGACCGCGGGCTGTCGACGCGAGTCAGGTAGGCGGCAGCGCACTTGGGGAACAAAGCCTTCAACATCGGCCGGTGGTCTTTGTCAGCGAGAACTCCGAAGACCAGGTGGATCTTCTTGCCCGGGTAAACGGCGTCGAGCGCGTGACCGAGCGCCTCCGCGCCTGCTGGATTGTGAGCGCCGTCGAGCACGATCGAAGGCGACCCTGCCAGCTCTTCCAGCCTCCCGGGCCATTGGGTCGAAGCGAGCCCGATTCGCGCGTTGTCCTGCGAGATCTTGATGCCGCGATCTTCGATAAGCTCGAGGCACGCCAACGCGACCGCTGCGTTCTGCACCTGATGCGGCCCGGCAAGCCCGAGCACCAGCTTGGGAAGCGACGTTCGCATCCCTCGATAGACGAAGTGCTTCCCGTCGCCTTCGGGCTCGAGCTTGAAGTCCCGGCCTTCGAGGCGCATCGGCGAGCCTGTTTTGCGCGCCTGCAGCTCGATGACCTCGATCACCTCGGCGCTTTGACCGCTGATCACCACTGGCACGTTGGGCTTGAGGATCCCCGCCTTTTCGAAAGCTATCTCGCGCAGCGAATGCCCCAGGTGTTCCATGTGATCAAACGAGATCGACGTTATTGCGGTGACCGATGGTCGCGCACAGGTCACTGCGTCCAGACGCCCACCCAACCCCGTCTCGAGCACCGCGACGTCGATTTGCTCCTGCGCAAAGTGCCACAAAGCCACCACCGTGCCGAACTCGAAGAACGTCAGTTCGTGGTTCGGCCCAACCGCAGCGAGCACTTCGTTGACCCGCTGACCCAAAACCTCATTGGTGATCGGGCGGCCGCCGACGCGAAAGCGTTCGTTGATCCGCACCAAATGAGGCGAGGTGTAAAGGCCCACCCGGTAACCTTGCTGCGTCAGGCATGACGCCGAAAATGCGCAGGTGCTGCCTTTCCCATTGGTGCCAGCGACGTGAATCGCGGGGTACTTTGTCTGCGGGTTCCGAAGCGCGACAAGCGCCGCTTGCACCCGGTCAAGCCCCAGCCGGATGATCGCCGGAGACAACTGCGACAGCCAAATGACCGCTTCCGCGTTGGTCACGACATCAAGGAGATGAGCTGCGACAGCCGCACACGCAAATCCTTTCGGGCGACGATCGCGTCGATCATTCCATGCTCAATCAGGAACTCCGAACGCTGAAACCCTTCGGGCAGCTTCTGTCGAATCGTCTGCTCGATCACCCGCGGCCCCGCAAAGCCAATCAGCGCCTTTGGCTCGGCGAGAATGACGTCTCCGAGCCAAGCAAACGAAGCCGCGACGCCCCCGGTGGTCGGGTGCAGCATCACCGAAAGGTAGGGCTTCCTCACCAGCCGAAACCTTGCGATCGCCGCCGAAGTCTTCGCCATCTGCATCAGCGAAAAGATCCCTTCCTGCATTCGCGCCCCGCCAGAGGACGAGAAAACAATCGCTGGGCATTTGAGGTCATAGGCCCGCTCGAAGACACGGGTGACCTTTTCGCCAACCACGCTGCCCATCGACCCGCCCATGAACTCGAACACAAAGCAGCCGACCGACACCTGGGTCTTGT
>JANOHG010000495.1:0-6672 GCA_031406375.1 Archangiaceae bacterium
CAGGCAGCCTCCGTCGAAAACCGCTCTTCGAACTCGGTCATGTTCCTCGGGAATTCCGCGAGCTTGTCCATGCAGCGACCCTCTCACGCACCCCTGACATCAACCGGTAGTGACTCCCTGATTCTTCCCGATACCCCAACACGGGTGAGCTTGCTGACGAGGAAGTTGAGGTCGTCGCTTGCGGGATACGTCAGTGTCCGCCGAACGTCCGCGGGTTTAGTCCTCTGGCGCAATCGATGGCTTTGCATCGTTGACTGCTTGCCTCGACCTCCAAACTAAGAGACAGCTAACCAAGCTACGGTGAATTCAGTTCTCTGCGCCGTCGCCCCGGCGCAGCGCATCCACCAGGTTCGCGATCACCTTCGGATCGAGGGTGCAGAATTCGAGCAGCTTCAAGGCTGACGCGCACACTTCTGCATCGACTTGCTGTCCTACCGAAAGCAGGTAGGGATCATAGCGACCGCCGCTGCTGGTGCCAGAGGCCGCGAAGGTGCCCGTGAGCAGGCCACGCTGGGTGCTCCACTCGACCGAGACGCGCGCGAAGACCAACTGCAGGTGGTGGGGCTCAGCCTCTTCGTGGCTCCACACGAACAACTCGGTGCCGTTGTCGCCGAGGAACCAGCGAACCTTCGCTCCGTCCTCGTCGGGGACCAGCGACGAAGGATCAATCTCGCGCATCGACACGCCCCATTGGGCCAGCCGTTCGTCCGAAGGCTTCATTCGAGCGCGGCGACCTTCAGCGCACTGCCTTCGCGCAAGAGCTTAAGCGCCCTTCCATCTCCCAACGGAAGCTGTGGGCCCGCGACAGTGACTTCCCACTGACCCGCCAACCCAGCTCGGATTCGCGCGAGCCGCGACACCGCGGTTGGCTCGGTGAAGAAGTCGGACTTCAACCTTGCGGGGGTGTAGCGAGCGCGCCACGACGACGACAAATCGCCGAACGCTGCCTCGAAGTCGCCGCGATCCACCGCAGCTAGAAAGTGATTCACCAGCTCGCGTGTTTGCGCCTCATCGGCCAAGGCTGCATTAGGCACCGTTTGCTCGACCACCCGCCACCCTAACTGCCGTACCTCGAGGGTAATCGCCGCATCGGGCTCACCATTCGCGGCGCGTTTCACGGCCGCTGCCCTACTCTTCCGAACAGAAGGTTCAGCGTACCGCGCCGCGAACTGCTCGCGGTCGAAAGGTGACGACAGCACCCACGCATCATCCAGCCGGCCATCGGCCAGCGCCTGCGCGTAGCTGCGCGCGACGCCTTCAGGCCCCCTGGCGGCGGGACCAGAATGGGCACACCCAGCCGCAATCATCCCCAGCGCCGCCAGCAGTAATTTCACCCAGTCATCCCCCAGCGGCGGGCTCGACCTGCCCAGGCGGCTCAGCATTCAGCGGAAGTGCCTTGAGTTTCTGAAGATCCTGAAGCTTCGGTCTAACGGGTGCGGGCTCTTGGGTGGGTACGACAACCGGCGCCGGGGCGGGGTCTTCACGCATACTCGACAACGCCAAATACGCGACGAGGAACCCGACGACTGCACCTATCGCGACGTAGCGGATCATCTGTGCGCTGCTCTACCTGAGGCTTTGGCCCTTGGTCTATATCGGCCGCCACCATGAGCACCCCTCGCACGATTCGCGCAGCCCGCGGCAACACTCTTACTTGCAAGGGTTGGGTTCAAGAAGCAGCTCTGCGGATGTTGATGAATAACCTTGATCCCGACGTGGCCGAACGACCTCAAGATCTGGTGGTGTATGGCGGAACTGGCAAAGCGGCGCGCGACTGGCCAAGCTTTGACCGCATCGTATCGTCGCTTCAGAGCCTCACCGACGACGAGACGCTGCTGGTTCAGTCTGGCAAGCCGGTTGGTATTCTGCGAACCCACCCAGACGCACCCCGGGTGTTGATCGCCAACTCGAACCTCGTCGGCCACTGGGCGAACTGGGATCACTTCCGCGCGCTCGAAGCCAAGGGCCTGATGATGTACGGCCAGATGACCGCCGGCTCGTGGATCTACATCGGCACGCAGGGAATTCTGCAGGGCACCTACGAGACATTCGCGCAGGCGGGGCGCACCCACTTCGGCAGCGACGACCTGGCTGGGCGCGTTTTGCTCACCGCGGGGCTGGGTGGCATGGGCGGAGCGCAGCCGCTGGCCGCGTCGATGTGCAACGCAGTTTCGCTGAACATCGAGGTTGATCCGACCCGCGCTCAGCGACGCGTAGTGACCCGCTACCTTGATGTGATCGCCACCGACCTTGATCAAGCGCTCGCGATGGTGAACGAGGCCAAATCGAAGGCAGTGGCCCGATCAATTGGAGTCATCGGCAACGCTGCCGACGTCCTTCCGGAATTGCTGCGCCGGGGATTCAAGCCCGACCTGGTGACCGATCAGACCTCGGCGCACGATCCGCTGGGTGGGTACATTCCTAAAGGGCTTTCGGTCGAACAGGCCGCGGCTCTGCGCAAAGACGACCCAAAGGCGTACGTCGCGCGGTCGATCGCTTCGATGGCCGAGCACGTTCGCGCGTTGCTGGCGTTCAAGAAAGCGGGCGCTCACGTCTTTGATTACGGCAACAACCTGCGCGCCTTCGCAGAGCAAGGAGGCGTCACGGACGCCTTTTCGTACCCGGGGTTCGTACCCGCTTACATCCGCCCGCTCTTCTGCGAAGGCCAAGGCCCGTTTCGGTGGGTGGCGCTGTCAGGAGATCCCGCCGACATCCACACTACCGATCGCGCGCTCGCTCAGCTTTTTCCTCACAAGAAGAGCCTGCTTCGGTGGCTCGAGCTTGCCAGCAAGCGGGTCGCGTTTCAGGGGTTGCCCGCGCGAATCTGTTGGCTTGGCTATGGCGAGCGCGAGAAGGCCGGCCTGCTGTTCAACGATCTGGTCAAGCGCGGCGAGGTGAAGGCGCCGATCGTGATTGGTCGCGATCACCTCGACTGCGGATCCGTCGCGTCGCCAAACCGGGAAACCGAGGCCATGAAGGACGGGTCGGACGCAGTCGCCGACTGGCCGATTCTGAACGCGCTGGTGAACGCGGTGAACGGTGCGTCGTGGGTCTCGTTTCATCATGGCGGCGGGGTGGGAATCGGCTACTCGTTGCACGCGGGGCAGGTGATCGTCGCCGATGGCACCGTTGCCGCCGCAAAACGGATCAGCCGCGTGCTCACCTCTGATCCCGCGATGGGCGTTCTGCGCCACGTCGACGCCGGCTACGACGAAGCGATCACCACCGCGAAGGAACGCGGCGTGAAAGTACCCGGGCTCACCGCGTAAAGGCCGCCATCGTGGATCCGTTCGACGTCGTCATCCGCAACACCTCGGAAGTCGCTACCTGCGATGGGCCGCTGGGCGCCGACGCGATCGCCACCATCGCGGCGATTGAAAAGGGCGCAGTCGCGATCTCTGGCGGCCGAATTGCGTGGCTGGGGCCGGAATCCGAGTTGCCGAAAGACGGCGTCGCCCCCCACACCGAAGAGCTCGATGCGCGTGGCAGCTTCGTCGGCCCCGGGTGGGTCGACCCCCACACCCACCTCATCTTCGGAGGCGAACGTTCGGCCGAGTTCGAGCTGCGCTGCCAGGGGAAAAGCTACCTCGAGATCGCCGAAGCGGGAGGCGGCATCGCGAGCACGGTGCAAGCGACCCGCGCCGCGAAAGAGCGTGAGCTCTGCTACCTGGCGATGCCTCGCGCCGTCGCTCTGCTCTCGCATGGCGTCACCACCGCTGAAGTGAAGAGCGGCTACGGGCTCGATCTGCAAACCGAGCTGAAGATGCTGAGGGCAGTCAAGCAGCTCAACGGGCTGCAGGCGGTGAGGCTGATTGGCACCGTGCTGCCCCTGCATGCGCTTCCGCCCGAGCATCGCGATTCCCGTGACGGCTACCTGAAGTTCTGCGTCGATGAGCTGCTTCCCCAGGTCGCGGCTGAAAAGCTCGCGCGGTTCTGTGATGCGTTCGTCGAACAATCCGCCTTCACCGCAGACGAAGCCCGGCAGCTGATGAAACGCGCCCGCGAACTGGGCTTCATTCCTCGCTTGCACGTCGACCAGCTCACTCCTGGACGAAACGGAGCCCAGCTTGCCGCCGAGCTCGGCTGTGCGACGGCCGACCATCTCGAGCAGATCTCACCCGAAGGAATCGCTGCGCTGGCGCGCTCGAATACGGTGGCGGTACTCGCCCCGACCTCGACGCTCTTCGCGCGCGCGAAACCCTACGCGCCAGGTCGCGCGCTTTTAGACGCTGGCGTTACCGTTGCCCTTTGCACCAACTGCAACCCTGGCTCGTCGATGTCAGAGAATGCCTCGCTGGCGCTGGGGCTGGCATGCCTCGAGAATGGGCTCACGCCAGCCGAGGCCTACCTGGGCTTCACAAGGTCTGCAGCTTCGGCCCTGATGATGCCCGAGCTGGGGCGGCTGTTCGTCGGCGGGCCCGCCGACCTTGTCGTCTACCAATGCCGCAGCTTCAGACAATTGCCGTACCACCTGGGCGTCAGCGAAGTACGACATGTGCTCAAAGATGGGCTGGTTGCGTTCGAGTTCGGCAGGGTCGTCACCCGGTTGGGTGGGATGGTGACCCAGCATGGAAGAATCGTCGGCCTGCCTGGTTCGGATTCCAAGACCTTCCCGGACTAGAATCTTCTTTCTCCCATGTGTCGCCTCTTTGGAATTCAGTCGGATCAACCCACCCGTCAACACCGCGCCTTCGCGGCCCTTCGAGCACAGTCTCACGAGCACAAAGATGGCTGGGGAGTCGCGCGGTTCGACGGCCCCACCGTCGAGGTCGCCGTCGGGCTCGAGCCGGCTCATCACAGCGCACGCTTTCAAGAGCTCGGGGCCCTGCAAACCCGAGCAATGCTGGCGCACATCCGGCTCGCCTCGGTCGGGGGCCTCTGCCAAACCAACGCCCATCCGTTCGTGGGCGAAGGTTGGGCCTTTACCCACAACGGCACCATTCGCAGATTTGCCGAGCACCGCGAAGCTTTCGAAGCCCAGCTGCCCACGAAACGCCGCGCTGCGATTCGCGGCCAAACCGACAGCGAACGATGCTTCCAGCTGTTCCTTCACCACCTCGAAGGCCCGACGCTGACCGACGTCGCGCGCGCGCTGGCGAAGGTGATGCGCGCCGTCGAGCAGACGTTCGATCAGAGACACGAGGAAAAGTCTTCGACCAACTTCCTCGTCAGCAACGGCCAGGTGATGGCGGCGGTGCGCCGCGGGCGGACGCTGTTCAGCGCGCAGACGGAAGGCGCTCGAATGATCGCCAGCGAGCCGCTGTGGCACGACCATTCGTGGACTGAAGTCCCCGAAGAGCACGTCGTCGGATTCGATGCGACGGCCCGCTTTCAGCGCTTCGACGTGGCGCTGTTGTAGAGCGCCTCGCGCACCTCGATGGGGCGGTTGCCCAACGCCTTGTGCAGCGCTTCCTCGAACGAGACCCGCTTCGGATCGTCGGCGCTGGCGTTCGTCCACACCACGGCGCGACGCACCGACGGAAGCGCGAAGTTCTTCAGTAACGCCCGCAGCACAGTCTTTCGAATCGGCAGCGCATCCTTCACGTGCCCCAGATGGGCTTCGAAGTCGCCGCATGGCCCCACCACCATCGGAGCGCCTGAGAAAAAGTCGGGGCGCAGCTCAGGGCGCACCCAAAGCTGGTAGCGGCCGGTTCCGCTCGCGGGCACGAAACGGCAGCCGAGTCGGCGCTTGTGAGTGAACAAGCCGTCGATGAGCAGCGCCCGGCAAAAGCCGAGATCCACCGAGTTCACCGAAAGCTCCTGGGCGATCTGAAACACCGCCAACTCGAGCGCGGCGGTGCGCTCGGCAAGCAGCAACGGATGCGCGATCGCGTCGAGGCGAAACCCGTTGCGATCGTAGGCCAGCGCACCCGGCTCATCGAACAGAACCGCTGCGCATACCGGGTCGCCTCGATGGGTCACCGTCAGCACTCGGCCGCCCTTCGCGAACCTTCGAGCCAACGCTGGCAATGAATCGATGCGCGCGCGATCGCCGAACCGGGCGAGCACGTACGGCCGGTGAACCGCTTCGAAGAACCGAACCAGATCTTCAGGTTGCTCGCCCACCGACCACTTCCAGTCGCGCGAACGGAACACCCTGCGCAACCGCCGACGGTGGGCCTTTGAGCGTACCCCTTGAATCTGGGCTTCGACGTTGGGTCGAATGTCGAGCACCGCGTCAAAGAACGGGTGGTAGCGCAGTGCTCCCTCGAGCCGCAGTGGCAACGGCTCGGCGACCAGCAGCACGTCAGGGCTGATCGCCCCGCTCAAGCTCACCCGCGGAGCTGCGTCGAAAAAGTCGCGGCATTCTTCGGCGTGCTTGCTCGCTCCGATGAAGGTTAAGGAAATCTGCTGCCGGTTGCCTTTCAGCGCGCCCTGCACGAAACGCAGGCCGACTCCATCGCGAACCAGGGCGCGCGCGTCTCTTGCACCTCCCTGCAGCCGGTTTTGCATCGCCGGCTCACATTCTTTGCGGGTGCGCGCTGCAAATCGAGAGAAACTCGACAGTCGTTGCACATTTCTTGAAGGCCATGCTCTTCAACTCACACATTTTCCTGTTTGGCTTCTTACCGCTGGCGATGCTCGCGGTCTTCGGTCTTGGCCGAATGGGCTTTCGAGGCGCCCTCGCAGGCCACGTGGACACCCCCGAGCTGACGAACCGCTTCACCCTGA
>JANOHG010000556.1:0-1377 GCA_031406375.1 Archangiaceae bacterium
ACCCAATCACCAAACCATTGATGGGCAAGCTCATGGGCGTTGAGACGAAAGCTCGCGGTGCCAAATCCAGACGATTCCGAATTGAAAGTGATTGTGGCGTTTTCCATACCCCCGTTCAGACCTGGCACCAGCACCACCGAATAGGTGTCCCACGGATAGGGGATCAACAGCCTCTCGAACGTCGCCATCGCGTCGGCGACGTTGTCCAGCGTTCGGTTCGGGTCGAACAACAACCCTCGACGATGCCAAACGCTTAAGGGAACCCGACCTCCCCCGCGGTCGGTATGCGCCAGGTCTCCGGCGGCGAACGCCATCAGGTAGGGAGGTATCGGCTTGTCGAGCTCGTAGCGAATCGAGCGCTTGCCGTCGGCGGTCTCGTCGTGGGTCCGGCTGCCGTTCGCAATCATGTCCTGCTCGGCCGCAACCTTGAACTCCACCGACCACAGCGCGCGGTCAGCCGGAGCGACGTTGACCACCAACCACAGAGGAGTGCGATTGGGCTCTGAGTCGGTGAAGAGGACTTTGGTCAACAGCGGGTCGTCGTCGCGCGGGCCGCCAATCAACAGCGCGTTGGACACTCGCGCCTCGTATTCCACCGTGAACGTCGTGTTGCTGCCCGCTTTCGCAATCGGCGTCAGGTCGATTCGCACCGTCGAATTGCCCGCCTCGAAAGACAGCGGCTGCCTCCCCGCAACGACCCGCTTGATGGTCACTTCCGAATCGAGCTCCACCACCTTGCTGGCACCGAGCGCCAAGACAATCTCTTCACTGCCGGCAAGCGTCGAAGTCACCCAATCGAACGAGGCCTTCAGTCGATACGATTGGGCATCGTAGTCACGCGTTCCCGGGCACTCAGGCAGGCACGTCTTTGGTCCCCCACACGCAGAAGCGAACAGCACAACCGGAAGACAGGCGACCACGACATGTTTCATAAAGGCTCCTGGATGATTCAATGGACAACAAAGCACGAGCCATGCCGTTGGCACGCAAGCGGTGCGACAGTCACATTTGAGCATTTTCTGGTACGTGCGGGCGCATGCCGCGCCGTTCGCGCCATAGCTTCACGTCGGCGCGCGCCGTTCGAGCTCCTTCAGGTGCCATTCGAGCTCTTGCTCTTCGCGGATGACGTCGAAGCCGACTTCGCGCGCGCCATCGACGATGGCGAGGCAGCACATCAACACCCGCACCGTCGTGGCTCCTGGGCCGACTTCGGGGTGGCCGTACAGCTCGTGTTTGAGCTGTTGAACCAAGGTGTGGAAGTCATTCCAGCAGACCGCGGGCTGCAGCTCTTCGAGGTGACCTGTGTTGGTGAAAAGAGGAGCGAACGCGACCTCGTGCTGCGCGACATGGTGAAGCAGTTCGCGCTGCCGATCGAGA
>JANOHG010000585.1:0-2038 GCA_031406375.1 Archangiaceae bacterium
GAAGCGCGCAGCCCGCGCGCCGTGGGGTCGAGATCCTCGTCTGCACCGAAGGGAAGGTGAACATCGGCTCGACCGAGCTTCACGGCGGCGAGTCGGTGCTGATCTTCGCGAAGGAAGGGCTCTATGGTCTTTCAGGGCAAGGGGTTGTCTATCGCGTCACTGTGAACGACTAGTACGTACTAGGTTCGCTCGAAGCTCACTTCATCAAGAAATCGACGAGCGCTGCAGCGCGGGAAACCAACGTCTGGACCTCGATGTACTCGTCGACGGTGTGAAACCCCTTGCCACGTGGGCCAAGCGCGTCAATCGACGCAATCCCCATCGCCGATGACGTGCAAGCGTCGGATCCTCCACCGACGCGCGGCGCCTCGTCGGCGGCGAGCCCGTGTGCGCGCGCACACTCGGCGTAGGCGTGCATCAGCGCGACGCTCGCGTCGGTACGTTCCATCGGGAGGCGTGACGGCCCGCTGTGCACCTCGAGCTGTGTGCCCGCGACCGAAGCAGCCGCCGACCGGGCGGCGTCGTTAAGTTTCGCGACAAGCCACTGGGCGTCGGCCTTGGTTTGAAACCGGATGTCGAGCTCGGCGACGGCCTGGTCTGGCACAGTGTTCTTTCCCTGACCGCCGGTGACTTTTCCGACGTTGACGGTGATTCCCCGTGGGTAGTCGGTGAGCTGCTGCGCCTGGTCGACAAACCTCGAAATCGCCCAGAGCGCGTTGGCGCCGTCGGCGTGGTTGTTGCCCGCGTGAGCCGCCTTGCCGTGCGCGGTCACGGTGATTGCGCCGGTGCCTTTGCGCTGAATGACAATGGCATCGTTGCTTCGGCCCGACTCGAAGACGAGGCAGCTCTTCGCGTCGGCAATCACCCGCTCAATCAGCGGCCTGCCCTCGGGCGAGCCCACCTCTTCATCGGCGACGATGACGATCCGCAGCGGAGCGATTGTCGTCAGCCCCACCGTGCGGGCGATCGCCTTCAACGCCCAGGCGATCACCACCAAGCCCCCCTTCATGTCCAGCACGCCCGGACCGCGGCGCAACGGCCCGTCGACGCGGTAACCTTCGAACTTGCCAGGTGGAAAGACAGTGTCGAGGTGCCCAAGCATCGCGATTGGATCCTTGCAGTTCGAACCTGAAGATCGAAAGACCAGGTGGTCGGCGTAGCGCACGCTGGGCACCGTTTCGACGGCCAGTCCTTCGATTGCGAAGACATCACGCAGCAGCGTGCCCACCCTTCGGCCGCCTTCGGGGTTGTCGGTGAAGCTGTTGACGTTGACCAACGCGGCAAGCGACTGCTCGATCATCGGCAACTGCTCGTTCAACCAGGCGCTCTGCAGGGTCATGATTTTCCAGTCCGATTCGAGCCGTGACGGCTTGGACCCAATGGGTTAGAGCACTTGGAGGGGTGCGAGCAAAATGTTGGTGGTGCGGGACGTTCAAAAGACAGACCTGCCTGGCCTGAAACGGCTGGCCGCGGTGCTCAACAGCGTCAACCTGCCCAACAATGAAGAAGTTCTCGAGAATTTGATCGACCGTTCGATGCGCAGCTTCAGCGCGAAGCTCAAAGAGCCATTTGAACGCGAGTATCTGTTCGTACTCGAGGACGCCCGCCATCGAACCATCATCGGGACGTCGATGGTGATTGCGCAGCATGGCACCCGTGAAGCGCCGCACATCTATTTTCAAGTCACCGACGCCGAGCACTATTCGGTCAGCATCAACCGGCACTTCAAGCACAAGGTCCTTTCGATTGGGTACAACTACGATGGCCCGACCGAGATCGGCGGCCTGGTGGTGGATCCCCCGCATCGGTCAGGGCTCGAGAAGCCCGGCAAGCAGCTGTCATACGTGCGCTTCCTCTTCCTCGCGATGCACCGTCGTCTGTTTCGTGAACGGGTGCTCGCCGAGCTGATGCCGCCGCTGTTGAAAGACGGTC
Organism: Archangiaceae bacterium; assembly: GCA_031406375.1. Classification (GTDB taxonomy): domain Bacteria; phylum Myxococcota; class Myxococcia; order Myxococcales; family Myxococcaceae; genus JAGSPQ01. Next base: position 1,933 of record JANOHG010000585.1, read on the forward strand.
GAAGCCTGTTGTGGGAAAGCATCGGCAAGAAATTCACCGGGCTCGACTACCGCGAGGCCGACCGCCTTTCGCGCCGGAACAAGGAATTCATCAAGGAGCTCTTCCC
>JANOHG010000603.1:0-6538 GCA_031406375.1 Archangiaceae bacterium
GCAAGAATGGGAACACCCTCGCGTCGTGCTCGCGCTGGGGCTGATGGGGTGGAACGAGGTGAAGCAATGGGAAAGCTCGAAGTCCGGAAACCGCCCGGCTGAGTACACTGCCTTCAAGCACCGCCATACCCGCGAACTGCAGGCGCAGATCGAAAAGCTGCTGCCTGATCACGCCGGGCACCTGACGCCGATCGAGACCTCGACTCCGCTGACCAACCGCGATTACACCGCGTCGCCTGAAGGCTCGCTGTATGGCCTGCGCCATGGAATGGAGCGTTGGGGTCGCTACGCGCTCGCTTCCCGCACCAAAATCGACAACCTCTACCTCACCGGCCACAGCGTCCTGATGCCCGGAATCGTCGGGGTGACAATCGGTGGTTTCGTCACCTGCTCGTACTTGTTGGGCTTCGAGGCAATCTTCGACAGAGTGGCGGTGGCATGAAACGCGTCGTCGTCACGGGCTTTGGAGCACTCTCGCCCATCGGAAACACTTCCGAGGCGATCGCGCACGCGCTCGAGAACGGCAAGAGTGGCGTCCGCGCGATGCCCGAGTGGAACAAGTGGAAAGATCTCCACACCCGCGTCGGCGGCGTCGTCAGCGACATCGACGAGAAAAGCATTCCGCGGGAGTACCGCCGATCGATGGCGCGGGTGGCGATCCTCGCGGCGCTCGCAGCCAAGCAGGCGATCGCTCACGCGAAGCTGACCCCAGAGCTGCTCGCGTCTCACCGCGCCGGTCTGTCAATCGGGCAGACCGTGGGCAGCCCTTCGGCGATGCAAGTCTACTTCGACACCCTGCGCGAAGCGGGTCCGCGCGGCCTCAAGTCGACGACGTTTCTTCAGCTGATGTCTCACTCGGCAGCCACCAACGTGGCGCTGATGCACCACATCAAAGGCCGCGTCTGGGCTCCCGTGGCGGCTTGCGCCTCGAGCAGCCAGGCGGTGGGTCAGGGGTTCGAGACAATCCGTTCGGGCGCACAGGACGTGATGCTCTGCGGTGGCACCGAAGAGCTGCACTCGACCACCGCGATTACCTTCGACATCGTCGGCGGCACCTCTCGCGCCTTCAACGACCAGCCCCAGCTGACGCCCCGCCCCTTCGAGAAGCGACGCGATGGGCTCGTGGTGGCTGAAGGCGCGGGCATCGTCGTGCTCGAGGCGCTCGATCATGCGATTGCGCGTGGGGTACCGATCTACGGGGAAGTACTCGGGTTCGCGACCACCTGCGATGCCGAGCACATGTCGTCTCCGGATCAGGCGGGCATGGCGCGCACGATGGCGCTCGCGCTCGAGTCAGCCGGACTCAAGAGCTCAGACATCGGGTACGTCAATGCCCACGCGACAGGCACCGCGCAGGGTGACGGCGTCGAGGCGCAGGCCACGCTGGCGGTGATGGGCGATCAGATTCCGCTGTCATCTACCAAGGGCCACACCGGGCACACGCTCGCGGCCTGCGGCGCCCTCGAGGTGATCTTCAGCCTGTTGATGATGGAACGCGGCTTCCTCGCGCCGACGCTTCACCTCGAAGAGATCGCGGAAGAGGCGAAGGGCCCCAATCACCTGCGGGAAGTCGTCCGCAGGAAAGTCAGCCGGGTGATGAGCAACAACTTCGCGTTCGGCGGAATCAACACCTCGCTGATCATCGCCGCGCCCAGCTGATCGCCCTTAAAGTTCCTGCTTCGGGCCCCACCAAAGGTAGCCAGACGCCTCTTTGCAGCGAACCATCGCCCAACCCGCTTTCATGTGTTGGTCGGGCTCGCGCGGATCGTCTTCGAAGTTTCCGTGGCGAATGTTGTCACTGTCGTTGGGTTGAATCGGATCTTCGAATTTGAAGAATTTCTTGAACGGAAGCCGCACTTCGCAGGTGTTCCACTTGAAGTGGGTGTCGTTGTAGAGCATCACGCCACGCGAGCCGTTGTTGTTGGTGATTCGTCCTTTCAGCACGAGAGCGGCGGGCTTTGCGGGCGCCACCTCTTCTGCTTTCTGAACGACCTTCGTCTCCGCCGGTTTGACCTCGACCTTCGCCGCTTCGACCTTCGCGGGCTCAGCTTTCGCAGGCTCGGTCTTCGCGGTCGCGACGTTCACCGGCGTCGCGGTCGGTTTCCGCTTGCCACCCTTTTCGATCACCGCGAACACCACCGTGCCTTTCGGCACCTGCACCCCTTCGTCTACCCGCCCGACGGCGCCCTTCATTTCCATGATTGCCCCCGCGCCGTACACCTCGCGCAGGGGCGAGCCTGGGATAGGGCCGCCCACCACCGTCAGTTCGTCGCCGATCTTCAACTTCACCTTTTTGCCTGCGCGAACCCACAGCTCACCCTTGTCGCGAAACATCACCAGGCTCTCGCCCTTCACTTCAATCCGCTCGAGCTTTTTCGGGTCGATCTGCGCCGGTGGGTCTTCCTTCTTCACCTCTTCGGCTGGCTTCTCGACGACGTCCGGTTCGACAGGCTTCACTTCGGCGACTTTGATCTGCCCCAACCCCGCGACCTTGTCGGCGACTGACGGAACCTCGTTAGCTTTAGGATCCTCCTGCTTGGGAGGATCAGCCACCAGCGCCCCGCCCGCATCCGTCTCACGGGTAAACCAGTAGCCCGCACCTCCGCCGGCTGCGATCAGCAGCAACAGCACCACGACTATCAATGGGCCTTTGCTCTTTTGAATCTTCAGATCATCATCGTTGCCGGCGACGAAGCTCTCTCGTGGGTGTTGAATCGGAGCAGACTGCGGGCGTCGCGTCAGCGGAATGGGCTGGGGTGCCGGTGAGTGCGAGCCGGACAGCGCGCGCTGTGGCCCAGTCATCGGCTGTTCGGTGGCCGACGAGGGGTTGCGCACCATCGTCCCTGAAATCTCTGGCGACGGACTCTTGACGACCTCGCCGCTTCCTTCGCCCGACGCTCGAATCGCGGTGCCGGCAAACTCGGCGGGGCGAGAAGCGACTCTCGGAGAGCTGCCCTTCTTGCGTTCCGAAGACAGCTTCGACTGCAGGTGGCGCTCGGCAGCGAACTCTTCGGGGCACATCGAACGCACGTAGTTTCCGACGTCTTCCGATGCGACCGCGAGGTTCTCGCGCACCAGCAGCTCGTTGAGCGCGCGTGAGAAGTCGTCAGCGCGGTTGTAGCGACTTGCTGGATCCGCCCCGAGCGCGCGCATCACCGCGCGATCGAGCGTCTCGGAAACCTCAGGGCGAATCGTGCGAAGCGAGACCGCCTTCGGGAACGCCATCTGAGCGACCATCTCGCCCACGGTTCCGCCGAGGAACAGCGGGCGGCCGGCGAGCAGTTCCCAGATCACAATTCCCGCTGAGTAGATGTCGCTGCGATGATCGACGGTCTCTCCTTTGGCCTGCTCGGGCGACATGTACCCGAGCTTGCCAAGCACGGTCGAAGGCATGGTGTGCTTGCTTCGCGCGGTGCTCTTGGCGAGCCCGAAGTCGATCACCTTCACCTCGCCTTCGTAGCTGACCATCACGTTCTGCGGCGAGACGTCGCGGTGCACGATGCCCAGCGCAGCGCCGTCGGCTCCGACTTTTCGGTGGGCGTAGCCAAGCGCCTCGGTGATCTGCTGCCCAATCAAAACCGCGATCGGAATCGGCACCATCGCGCTCATGCCTCGCACGCGATCTTCGACCCGCGACAGATCGACGCCAGCGACGTACTCGATCGCCATGTACAGCGTCTGGTCGACGTCTCCCATGTCGTAGACTTGCGCGATGTTGCTGTGGGTGAGGTGGGTGAGGACTTTGGCCTCGTGATGAAAGCGATCGACAAACTGCGGGTCGGTCATCATCTGCGGAAGAATCGTCTTCACGATGCACAACTTCTCGAAGCCTGCAGCGCCGGTCAGGCGCGCGAGATGCACTTCGCCCATTCCTCCCTGGCCGAGCAGATACATCAGCTCATATCGACCAAGGAATCGCGGCTGGGCACCGTTTTGCGGCTGGCTCGCCATTGCGCGTCATACTAACCCCACCGCCCTGTGATTGGTTCCTTTCTGCTTTGGGTTTGGGTTTGGATCCTTGGCACCGTGCTGGCGACACTTGCTTTGGTGCTGAGCATTCCGTTCAACCCGTGGACGGATCCAAAACGCACCGTCGTCGGCTACCTGAGTCAAGCTTGGGGCCGAGGGGTGATGTGGGTGCTGCCCGGAATCACCATCGAGGCCCACGGTTTCGAGCACCTCAAGCCTGGGCCGGTGATGCTGGTTCCGAACCACAGCTCGATTTCCGATGTGATCATGCTTCTCGCCGCCCTGCCCCAGTTCAAGTTCATGGCGAAGGCGCCGATCTTCTTCATCCCTCCGATTGGGTGGCACCTGTTTCTGGCAGGCTACATCCGCGCGGGAACCGGCGACGAAACCGATGCGCCTCGGGTGATGGCGCAATGCGCGAAATGGCTCAAGCTCGGCTGTCATATTTTGTGGTTTCCCGAAGGCCATCGGTCGAAGGATGGCGAGGTGAAACGGTTCAAGACCGGAGCCTTCGTCGCGGCGAAACAAGCGGGAGTGAAGGTCGTTCCGGTCGCGATCAGCGGAACCCCGAGTGTGATCAAGACCCGAAGCCTGCGCTACTACTTCAAGGGCATTCGCGTTCAGATCACGTTATTGCCGCCATTCGAAGTCGACGGCGAACCCAGGGCTGCTGCCATCAGGGCGCGCGAGCTGGTCGCGAATCAGGTCGCGGTTCAACGGGCCACCCAGTGAGGAATCGCTAGCGTGTCGGTGGCAATCACAGCGTACGGAATCGTCAGTGCGCACGGGCGGGGCCTCGAGCCTCTCGCCGAAGCGCTGCGCTCGGGAAAGACTGGGGTCCGCGCCGTTACCGGGTTTCCGACTGAAGGGTTGTGCAGCAACCTCGCCGCGCAAGCCCCAGTTGAGACCGCAGTGGATCGCACGCTTGAGCTGTTGAAGCTGGCGGCAGAAGAGGCGGTCGGCTGGCGTGACTTTGCGCCCTCGAAGCGCCGGGCCGTGTTTCTGGGCTCGACCAAAGGCTCGCTTCCCCGCGTCCTCGTTCAGGGCGAATCGGATCCCTTCGCGCATTTGACTGCGTGGCTCGCCGAACGGACACGGGCCCGTGGTCCTGCCCGCGCCATTGGCGCTGCCTGCGCGTCAAGCAGCGCGGCAATCGGAGCCGCGCTGCAGCAGATCGATTCAGGCCAGTGCGACGAAGCAATCGTCGCCGGGGTCGAGGCCCTGCATCCTTTCGTCTATTCGGGCTTTCACGCCCTCAAGGCGATGTCGCCTCGGCCGGCGGCTCCGTTCGATGCGCGCCGGCAGGGGCTGTCGATGGGCGAAGGCGCGGCGGTGTTGGTGCTCGAGAGCGCCGCGAGCGCAGCCGACGGGCGTCGCAAGCCACAAGGTTGGATCGACGGCTTCGGCGCAGCGTCGGACGCACGCGATCAAACGGCTCCGGATCCCGAGGGCTCGGGGCTGCTGCGCGCGTGTCAGGCGGCGCTGAAGTCGGCCCACCTTCAGGTGGGTGAAATCGGCCGCTATCACGCGCATGGCACCGCCACGGTTCAGAACGACGCGATGGAAGCGGCGATGTGCACGCGGCTCTTCGGCGCCAAGGGGATTCCAGTCTGCGCGGCGAAAGGATCCACAGGGCACACGCTTGGAGCAGCCGGCGTGCTCGATCTGTTGGGATGCCTCGCGTCGCTCGATGCGCGCGAGCTGTGGCCGATTGTTGGGCTCGAGGAACTCGACCCGAAGCTTTCGATCGCGCCGGTGATGGCGATTCGCGCCGAGGCTCATTCGCGCGCGTTGATCGCCACCGCGGGCTTTGGGGGCATCAACGCAGCGATCGTGCTGCGAAGGAATGAGCGATGACCGCAGGAATTTCGCGGTGGGCGGCGTGGACGGCACAGGGAGTGACGATTGGCGGCGATCCTCCCCAGCGCAGCAGTGGCCCGATCGCGGTGTGGAACGAAGCGCCCCCGCTTTCGAAGATTCATCCGAAAGCGCGCCGCCCACATTCTCAGGCGAAGGCCTTGGTGCAGTTGGCGTACAAGGTGATCGGCGAACGCAGGCTCGAAGGGCTAGCGCTCACGCTGGGATCCGCCAGCGGCAGCGCTGGGCCAGATCGCGAATTCGATCAAGAACTTCAGAAGAAAGGCGCAGGCTTCGGAGGCCCGTCGCTGTTCGTCTATACCCTGCCCTCTGCTGCGCTGGGTGAGATCGCGGTCGCGTTCGGAGCGCACGGCGCACTCACCACCGTCAGCGCAGGAGCAGCGAGCGCGCTGGTCGCGGTCGCGACCGCTGTCGACGACGTCGACGCGGGCCGCGCACCGGCTGTGCTCTGCGGCGGCTTCGAGTGGGGCACAGACGCGGACTACATTGCGCTGTTTCTGATCGAGCCGCTCGGCCCGATCACCGTCACCGGCGACAGCGGCTATGGCGAGACGCCAGAAGGTCCACGCGGCGATGTGTTGGATCTGATGGCTGCCGTCGCCAGCGGGCGCCCATTCAGTCTCACCGCGGTCGATCGCCTCGGCTTCTGGGCACAGATTCGATCGGCAGGAGCCTTTCAATGAATCGCATC
>JANOHG010000608.1:0-8273 GCA_031406375.1 Archangiaceae bacterium
GACGGCTGTCCGGATCCAGACAACGACAAAGACGGAATTCTCGACGTGAAAGACAAGTGCCCCAACCAACCTGAGACCATCAACGGGGTCGACGACACCGACGGCTGCCCAGACCAGGGTGAGTCGAAGGTCAAACTCGAGGGCGGAAGGATTCTAATCCTCGAGAAGGTCTACTTCGCGACGAATAAGGACATCATTCTCGCGCGTTCCTACAACCTGTTGACCCAGGTGGCTTCGACTTTGGCCGCGCACGTCGAGCTCAAGAAGGTGCGCGTTGAAGGGCACACCGACAGTCAAGGCAACGACGCAGCCAACCTCGACTTGTCGCAACGGCGCGCGAACAGCGTGAAGAAGTTTCTGGTCGGCGCAGGCGTCGGCGAGGGTCGGCTGCTGGCTGTGGGCTTCGGCGAAGCTCGTCCAGTGACGGACAACAACACCGCGGCAGGTCGTGAGAACAACCGCCGGGTCGAGTTTGTGGTGGTGGCTACCGAAGACTGACTGCCAACGGCTGCCACCAAGTGATGGGCGTGCAATGCAATCTTTGGGATGACAGGGTCACTGACTCACGAAGATGCCTGCGACGCACATCTCATCTTCGGTGCGGGTGCCCCAGTTTCGGTCCTTGGGTAGGCGGCGCACGCCGTCAATTGTCGGCTGGTTCTCGGCGGTGTTGTCCCAGGTGCACGACACCGAGAGTTGGTCGCCTGGGTTGACTACAATCGGGGTCTTCAGGGTGTACGCGAGCTGCCAGTGGAAATCCCACTTCGGAATGTCGACCGCACAGGTGGTCGTCCCATCTGCCCGAAGGACGTTCAGGCTGGCTGCCTGCCCGAGCTGATGCATGTGCATCGTGGTTGCGTAGAGCTTGAGTGGACGCCCATCGATGAAGCTCTGGTTGATAATCGACGCGAACATCGTCGCGTCGACGTCGAAACGGTGGCTGACATCCTTCCTGTTTGCCGGGATTTTCATCGTCTTGCCGGTGATCCAATTGGGGTCGCTGAGGGCTTGAACGCCTGCCAATCGTCCCGGTCGGTCTTCAAGTCTCAAGTCGAGCGTTGATAGATCCGCAGCCGCGGTGGCAGAGGTCGCGTTGTAGTGAACTTGAATGTAGATTTTCGAGCCAACCGGGACTCTGAGCCCTGTGCCGGCGGGGAAATCGACGCCGCGGTTGCCGGGCACGTAGGTGCCTATCCACCCGCCTTCTTGCCCAATTGGAATGTCGTAACATTCCCAGCCGGGCCTTGGATCCGCGTCGTCGCGGGCCTGCCATTCGGCCACGACCACCGGGTTGAGGAAAAAAATGTCGGCGTGATGAACCATGCTCTTCTGCCCCGGCCGCAACTCGTAACCGGTGATGAATTTGGGCACCGCGTAGGGCCAGTCAATCAGGAAGCAGCGGTACTCATCGGGATAGCGGGTCGGAGTGAACGGCTGCTTGATGGGCAGCGACAGGTCGACGCGGGTGAGCCGATCGACAGCACCCGGCAGCGAAGCGAAGTCGCCAGACGCTCCTTCCTTCGATCCTTCTTCGACCCACTTCTCGATGACTTTCTTCTGCGCGGCGCTGATCGCCTGGGTTGGCTCGTACTCTGCGCAGTCGGTGCGCGCCGGGAAAGGGGGCATCCTTCCTGCGCGAATTGCGATTAACGCCTGTGCCCCAACCGCCGTCCATTCAGCCAACGAGGTGAGAGGAAACCCGCCGATGCCTCCGGGCAGATGGCAGGTGGCGCACTTGCGTTCGATGATGGGAGAAACATCTTTGTGCCAGGTCGTTTCAGGCGACGGCGTGCAGGCGGCGAACCAAACCGCCACGACTCCCACCCCCCGTCTCTTCCACAGGCTCATCGCCCTACGGTAACCGATGGCTCAGCCGCGAGGACAGAGCCCGAGTACGCAGCCTTCACCCAAGACAGCTCGCCAGCCTGGCTTGAAGTCGAGGAGCTAAGTTCGGCCGAATCGCAAAGCGCCACGAGCGATGGGTTCCTTCCACTGTGCCGCGGGCATAAGTTCGCGGCCGCTTGGCGTGAAGGCCCCTGAAGCGCCGTGGAGCAATCGAAAGTGACGATGTCTATCCGTGGAACAGTCTGGGTCGCGATGCTCTGTCTTGCGGCGTGCGGCGGAGGAGGAAGTGGAACGATTTCCGGCAAGGTGACCTTCGCTGATGGAAGCGACGCGACCGGTCTCGCGGTGACGTTGTTGGGTCCCGTCGGAAAGCGGGTCGATACCATCAGCGGCGGTGCCTACAGCTTCGACAAGCTTCCCAAAGGCGTCTATCAAGTGTCAGTCGAAGGCGGTGATACCCGAGAGCGACGTCTGTCGTTCGGCACCGAATCGGATGGCAGCACCGCCATCATGGCGCCAGATCTCACCTTCCACGCCCTCGCGACGGTGACCGGAAAAGTGATGACGGGTTTAGGCCCAGCTGAAGGCGCAACGGTTTATCTGTCGGGCAGCGATCGCGTCGCGCTCACCGACGCAGCGGGCAGCTATGGGTTCTTCGAGGTTCCGGTGGGCGAGTACTCGATTGTCGCGAAGGCGCGTGGCCAAGTTCCCCAACAGGCAAGCGCGATGCTCAAGCTCAAGCGCGGCAAGAACGAAGCGATGCTGCTGACGCTTGGCAACGACCTGACTGTCACTGGGAAGCTCGAAGGGACGCTGGCACTCTTCAACGGCTTCAGCCCGAAGGACATCAGGGTTTCCGTCGCAGACATCTCGACGATGACCAGCGAAAGCGGTGGGTTTTCGCTCACGCTTCCTCCAGGTGAGTATGAGGCGATCGCCGGGCTCGCCGGGTATCCAAAGCAGTCATTGGGTTTCGCCACGGTTCGGCCAGGACAGACAACGACGCTTCCAGTCAAGACTCTGTCTGTCTATAAAGCGTTCCCATGGCCGTCGCGGATCTCCGGCCTGTCGTGGACAGCGGCCAGCGAATCAGACGTCGCGGTGCTCCAAGTGAACGTTGATACCGACTACAGCACGGAATATTACTTCCTCGACACCAAGACTTTCGCGCGCCGGCTGTTTGCAATTGGGTTCATCTCGCAGCTTCACTTGAGCAAGAACGGAAAGTGGGCGGCGTTTGTGCCGACGTCTGGCAAGGGCGTGGTTGCGATCAACTCGGCGACTGGTCAAAGCCATTCCCTGGGAGCGACAGCAGTTTCCAGTGGTCCATTCATCTCAAACGATGAGACTACGATGATGTTCTTTACTGGCTCGTTGTTGGTGCGCTTCGACCTCAACACTGGCGCGAGCAACACCTTTCCCGCGAACGCAGGCTCGGTCTTTCAGAGCAACGAACGCTTCCTCGCAACCAACACTTCGCCGGGTCCGTTCGATGTGCAGCTCATTACACCTTCGAGCGCGGCCACCGTCTTCAATAGCGTGCAGGTGGTGGGGCTTTCGCCGGCCGGGTTTGTTCCCTCGTACCAACTGGCGACCGCATCGGCGTGGGCCTACAACTGCCCGATTGGCAACTGCACGGTCAGTGTCCTTGGGCCCACAGCGGCCAGTGCAACTCTCGTCACGGCAGTGATTCCCAGCGTCCCGACCGCCATTTCAGGCAGTGTCGCCGATTGGATTGGACTGCAAGCTGGCGTGGCTCGAACGTTGATAAAAGTCGCAGACGGTACCGGCACGCCGCTGCCTGCGGGCGCCAGTCAATTGACCTTCAGCGAGACCCAGGCGCGGGTGGTGACCCATTCGTTCAACAGCACCTTGGGCACCTACGAGCTTCGCGAAGACGTGGTTCCGCCCAATGCGGCGTCTCCGATTCACATGTCGAGCCCTGCGCTTGCGGACGGCAGGTGGATAAGCCCGACCCGCTTCATGGCGTTTGGGGCCGGGCTGAACCGACGGGTCGACATCAAGAACGGAGATGCAAAGGTGGACCTGGATGTCACCTTGAACGCCGTCGCCCAGAGTCCGCTGTTCTTTCCGCCGGGTGTGATGTGGATCAAGGCTTCGACGATGAAGCGCGCCGCGGCTGTCTATGACAGCACTGAGTTGGCTCCGGATACGCTTGGGATTATCGGCAACTCCAATTTCAAAGCAGTGTCGACGCGCGCGAGCGTCCTCAACCCGTCGCTGGGCAAGTTTGCCGGCTTTTCCGATGGTGCCAGCATCTTCGTTCTCGACGGGGTGAAATCGGAAGCGCGCCGAATTGGAGTCGGCGAGACAAGCAGCAATGTCGCTCCCTTCTTCCCAACCGACCGAATGAAGATTCAGCGGCTGGGAGGTACCGCGCTGCAGTTCTTCGAGACCGGTCGCATCTCGAACCTTTCCGAGCCGGGCCAGGTGATCTCCCCCAGCGGAGCGGCGTCTTTGCCAATGGGGGGAACGGCGGTGGCGGCGTATAAGTCGTCCGAGCCGCGGAACGTGCTGTTCCTTGCGACGGTGCCTTGAGCGTACTCGGTGTTACTCAGCGCCAATGGCACGAGATCTCGCGTTGACCCCCGCGCAGCTGCAGGCGTTTCTCGTTGCGCATCCGAATTGGGCAGTGACGAACAGCGGCGCCCTCGAGCGGGTGTTCTCGTTCGGGAAGTTCCTCGATGGAATCGCATTCGTTCAGCAGCTGGCGATGCTCGCCGAGAGCAAAGACCACCACCCGGATCTCGACATCCGCTACACCAAAGTCACCGTTCGGTTGTTCACCCACGACGCGAAGGCGCTCACCCATCGTGACGCAACGCTCGCTGTTGAGTGCGACCGGCTGGGAAAGTTGTAGGCATGCTCTCGTCGATTGCCATTCGTCGCGTCGTGGCGCTCGCGGTGCTGCCGCCGTTGGTTGTCTTTGGCTCTTTGATGGCGATGGCGATGTCGGCGTACCCCGGAGGCACCTGGGAAGAGCCAGCGGCGACAGGCCACTCACACGTTCGAAATTTCTTGTGCGACCTCACCCGCCCCATCGCGCTCAACGGCACCGCGAACTCCAGCGGAGCGCAGTACGCACAGCTCGGCCTGCTCGCATACTCGGTCGCGCTGATTCCCTTCTTCCTCGTCATGCCGTTCGTCTTTCCAGATCGCCTCCGGACTGGAAGAGTCGCGGCCGTCGCCGGAGTTCTCGCCGGCCTCGGTGGCGTCGGCATCGTGATGGTCCCTTCCTACCGCTTCGGAGCGATGCTTCACGGCGTCACGGTGCTGCTCACCGCAGTTCCCGGGCTGACCGCAGCGCTCAGCGCGACGATTGGAGTCTTCACCACCCGAACCTCGATTCGGCCCATTCGCGCGGCGGCGATGGCGACGCTGCTGGTGACTGCCACCGCGGTGGTGATGTTCGCGATTCAGCTCGCGCGCGGTGTCGAGACGACCCCCGGCTTGCCAGTGCTCGAGAAGCTCGCGCTCGGATGCTCGACTGCCTGGATGCTGCTGACGGTAGCCACGGTCTACCGGCAGAAGGCGTGACCGCCGGGCGCCTTGGCGAAGTGATGGTTGAATGCTCAACGACAACTATTTCTCCGCCCTGGCGGCAGCTGGTTTCGGTGACAGCGCGATAGGTTGTGTACGTTGCCCGCGCCGTTGGCCGGGCAGGTTGGATAGGCGAGTTGTTCAATGATGAAGGTGTGCCCGTTTACTTCCGCAACAGCACACCCTCGAAGAAGAACGCGAGCACGGCGACTACAATAAGCCAGGTCCACACCGGAACTTTGGGCGCGGGACCCGAAGGCCCGCCCGCATCGCGAACGGTGTCCTCGCCAAACCACTGCGCCAGCGCTTCGGACGAATGGCGCGTGAGGTCGCTTTCTGCCGAGTCCACCGTCGCGGCGAACGACAGCGCCGACACGACACTTCCATCTGCGTCGCGGGCCAGGTGCGCTCCGGGCTCGACGACGGGACCCACCAACAACGTTTCGTCGCGCTGCTTCGCTTGCGGCAAGTCTTTTCCCGAAGGCCCGCGTACCGACTGCAACACGGTGGGCGCCTCGGGCCGCAGCAGCGGCGTGTCACCGACCTTCACCTTCAGCGCCTCGTGCTCGTCGAGCGCGCCGGCAAGCCACGCTGCCAGCCGCTGAATCAGCGGAAGGAAGCTGGTGCGAATCGAGAAGTCGCTCCAGTCGCGATCTACGCTCGAAGTGAAGAGCGCCACCCGGCCCTTGCCCCGCCGAGCGACCGCCAACACCGGGGCACCATCGTCCAACGAAGCAAGCACCTCGCCCGCCGCCGCTTGGGTCGATTCACCCTCAAGCAGAAGGTAGCGGAAGAAGCGCGCGGACATCAGGCCTTCGCGCGCGCGTCCGTTGAAGGGCGTCAGCACCGGGTGGGTCAAGGCAACCTGTGAAAGCTTCGCTGCGCGCGCGGGCGCGTCGGGCGCCCCGGGCTCGACGGCGGTCTTCACCACCCGCAGGCGCCGTGGCAGCACCGAGCCCAGCGCGGCATTCCACGCGTCGGGGTCGATTCTGTCGCCCATCGAAAGGAATAACCCCCCGCCGCCTTCGACGAACGCCTGCAATCGCGCGGCGACTTCCGGCCCTGGTGCCTCGACGTTCAACAGCAGCACCACGTCGTACGCCTTGAAGTCTTCACGCCACGCGGCTTCGGCATCACGTGTCACCGCGCGCAAAGGAGAACCCGCGGCCGACAGTGCTGCTTCCGTGAAGAATGCTTCGTCGCGGGTGCGCTGCGGGCTTGGCGCACCGTTGACCACCAGCGCCTTCAAGTCCTTGGGCACTGGCAGCACCACCGCACGCCCATCGTCGGCGGCGAGCGCATCGGAAGTAAGTATTCCTTCGACGACGACGACGGCGCCACTGCCCTCGAAGCGGTGACTGAGTGTCTTCTGCGCGGTGCCGTTGGCAGGCAAGTCGAGAAACCCCTTCGAGACCACCACCCCGTCGACGCGCAGCTGCAGCTCGACGTCCTTGGCTTCCTGGGTCGAAAAGTTTCGGGCGGTGAAGGTGAATTGCCACGCGCGCGGGCCGACCTGCAAAGCGGGCTCAGCCTTCACATCCACCAGCGCGCGGTTGGGCAGCAAGGCTTTGCTCGCCGCGTCGCGCAACACAATCTGGGGGCGAATCTGCTCTTCCTTGGGACCCTTCACCGTCGGCGGCGTGGCTTCCAATCGCAGCGACGAAGTCGCGAAGTCGGAAATCACCACCAGCCGCTTTCCGGGCAGCGGGCTGTCTTCCAAGGCGCGCGCGGCGAGCTCGAGGCAGCGGTTCAAATCGGCCGGCTCGAACGTCGGCTGCACTTCATCCAGTCGGGCCATCAGGCGCTGTCGTTCAAACGTCGCAGGCCCAGGTGGAACCGGATGGGCATCGCACCACACCAGCGTCGCCGGCTCTTCCGCCGCCAGCTCTCGCAGTGCGGCACGCGCTTCGTCACGTGCGCGCTCGAAGGTCGAGGTGCCGTCAGACCATTGCATCGACAAGGAAGCATCGAGCACCACCGCCGTCGCAGCCGGACCCAACGAGGCATTGGGCGTGCCGCTCTCGCGCTTCCACTCGGGCCGGGCGAGGGCGATCGGCAGCGCGAGCAGAATTAGAGTTCGCAGCGCGTAGAGCAGCAGCCGCTTCAGCTTCAGCCGCGACGCGGTGCGCTTCTGACTTCGCAGCACGAAGGAAATGGCGCCAAAGGGCACGTGTCGCGGGCGCCGGCGATCAAAGAGGTGGACCAGCAAGGGAATAAGCGCTGCCAGACAGCCAAAGAGAAACGCCGGGTGAACGAACGTCATCGCCCCCCCATTCTTCGCGCGAGAAAGCGCAGCAGGACCTTGTCCAACGGCTCGTCGGTGCGCACGAACTCGTAGTCCACGTCGGCGGCGGTGCACGCCTCTTTGGTCTCGACGAGGAACCTGCCGAACTCTTCGAGGTAGCTCTGCTTGATTTCGCGCGGATGCACTTCAACCCGACGGTCGTCTTCCATCGACAAGAACAGCGTGGGGTCATCGAACGGAAACGAAAGCTCGGCGGGGTCCACCAAATGAAACACCGCCACGTCATGCCGCCGCGCCCGAAGCGCCAGCAGCCGTTGCAGTGCATCTGCCCGGTCATCGAACAGGTCCGAGAAGGCAACTACCAGTGCCCTTCGCGGCAGCTTCTCGGCCAGATGGTCCGCCGCCGAGAAGAGGTTCGTCGTTCCTTCGGCCTTCACGTTCTCGAGAGTGTCGAGCACCGCGTTGAGGTGGCTGGCTGCCGCGCGGGGTGGAACATCGCGCACCGAATTCCCCGCGAGAATCGAGACTCCCGCAGCGTCCTGCTGGCGAACCAAAAGGTACGCCAAAGCGCCCGCAAGGGTGCGCGCGACGTCGATCTTCGTCATCGGCCCACTGCCGTACC
>JANOHG010000629.1:0-11122 GCA_031406375.1 Archangiaceae bacterium
GCAAGAATGACTCGACCACGAACATCACCAGCAGCAGCCCGGAAGGGATGAAGAACACCACCTTCGCCTGCGCCAACTCAGAGGTCTCGGTGAAGCTCGAGGCGCTCGAGAGGAGCCAGGCATTCACGGTGTAAGCCATGAAGATCCCGCTCGAGATCATCGTTCCGAAGATCCCGCTAAACGAGCCGCGCTCTCGCACATGGAACCAGCTGGCGTTGGTCTTCACGATCGCCACCGCGCCAAAGCTCTGGAAGTACATGTTGCCCGCGTAGAGGATTGAGAACCACAGCCGCAGGTCGCTGTTCGACCGGGTCGCCGGATCGAGGATGTAGTACCCCATCGCCGCGTTCATCGCGGCCGAGCCCGCGGCGGCGATCAACATCGCCTTCTTGCCGCCGATCGTATCGGTCAGCGGCCCGTTGAGCAGAAAGGCGATTCCGTAGGTCAAAGTGCCGAAGAAGAAAATGATCCCGAAGTCCTCTTCGGTCATCAGGCTGCCCAACGCGCCCTTGGCGACGTTGAGGTTGTAGCGGCCCATGTAAAGAAAGGCGTACGTCAGCCCCAACGGAAACCAGTTGAGGAACCGGCGGGTTCGAAACGCGGCCGAATGAATCGGGGCAGCTGAGGCACCAGCGGGAAGGGCACCTGCGCCCATGGAACTTCTCCTGTGTCGCTCTAAGGCGAAAATTTCGCGGGACCCTAGCCGATCATTCCCAGCGATTCGCAGATCACAGGCAGGGCGAAGCGAGAACAAGCGACCCTCGAGACGAGACCCTGGAGTTTTGGGGGGCTGCACGCAATCATGATGGTTCGTGAAGACAACCCCCGCATCGCTGGACATCAACTGCCAGTGCGTGGGCGCGCTGATTCGACACGTGCGTTCAGAAGGCGGCAATGCTGACCGTCTGATTGCGCGCTTTGGATTGCCGGCCGACGTGGAAAAGCAGAACGACGTCGAGGTCTCCATCTGGGCCCGCATCGAGATCTTCGCCGCCGCCGAGCGTGAGCTGCGTGACCCGAACGTTGGCATTCATCTCGCGTTGCGCCTTCCGCGTGGGCGCTATGGAGTGACGGAATACAGCACGCTGAGCGCACCCACGTTTCGGGAAGCGTGTCAGAAGTTCAGCCGCTACGCGGTGTTGCTCAATTCGCATGCGCTCTATCACCTCGGCGAATCCAACGGAGAGGCGGTGATCACGCATCGCGTGAAGGGAGTTCCGAGCGGGCCTGGGCGCCACGTCAATGAGTTCAGCATCGTTGCGCTCCAGAACTTTGGGCGACAGATTGTCGGTCAAAACTGGAGTCTGATCAGCGCGTGGTTCATTCACCCTGCGCCGGACGACTCGTCAGAGCTCTCGAATGTCTTGGGTACGCGCGATCTTCGCTTCGGTTGTGTAGAAAATGGCATGCGCTTCGACGCCCGGCTCCTCGATCTGCGGGCAGTGACCTCTGACCCCGCGCTCCTGCAAATTTTGGAAAAGTCCGCGGAAGAGGCGCTGTCTGCGGCGCCCCCTGCCCAGGACTTCGTCGGGCAGGTGCGCCCGCTCATCCGACAGACGCTGCAAGCGACCGGTGTCCAGATCGACGAAGTGGCTCGGGTGATGAAGGTGAGCTCTCGCACGCTTCAGCGTCGCCTGGCCGAGCACGGCGTCACCTTTCAACAGCTGGTGGACGACGTTCGCTCGCAACTCGCGCAAAGCCACTTGCGAGACCCCGATCGAACTCTCGCGGACGTGGCGTACCTTCTTGGATATTCCGACACCGCCAATTTCCTGCGCGCCTTCAAACGGTGGACTGGGAAGACTCCGGGTGAGTTTCGCCGCCATCAACTCGCAGCTGCAAGCTGACCGCCACTGTCAGTTCGCGCCAACTCGTTTGTCACCTCGCGCCTGACCGCAACTCGCCCGCGAAGCAGGCGACAACTTCTTTATGAGAAGCGTTGCGCATCACGCTGTGACCTTCACCCACGATGACCGCCACTGCATTACGCCAGAGCAACGCGCAGAACGCTCAGGCCATCGTCCCGTTTGCATCTGGCTGACCGGGCTTTCGGGCGCCGGCAAGACCACGGTGGCGCGAGGAGCCGAGCTGCGGCTTCACGCGCGGGGTCTACGGACGATGCTTCTCGACGGCGACGTTCTGCGTTCAGACCTCAGCGCGGATCTTGATTTCTCTCCACACGGCCGAACCGAGAACCTGCGCCGGGCTTCGATCGTCGCACGCTACCTCACCGATGCGGGCAGCCTCGTTCTGTGCGCCTTTGTCTCACCCCACGCGGATGACCGCGCACGTGCGCGCCGGGCCTTTGCGCCAGGCCGCTTCTTCGAAGTCTATGTGAAGTGCTCGGTTGAGACGTGTCGCCGACGCGACCCCAAAGGCCTCTACCAGCGTTCCCAGGCCGGCGAGCTCAAGGGGCTGACTGGCGTGGATGCTCCCTACGAAGAACCCGCGAGTCCCGACCTCGTGCTGGACACCAACACCCTCGACTCCAACGCTGCAATCGCCCAACTCGAAACATTCGTAATCGCGACCCTCGGCTGATCAGTCGCAGTGTTGGCGCGGAAATCGCGGCGGAAGCTGTAGCACGGCAGCACCCACGGGCTCGCTCATGGTGAGCGATTGCGTGACAACAACACAAACAAGGAACGACATGAATCCGATGCATGACGATTGTATTGAAAATGTTTGGAATGCGTACCAGAAGAACGACCCCCAGGCGGGCGTCCGCGCGCTCATCGCGACGGGTCGTGACGAGCACCAGGGGACCGTGGCGTACAACACGATCAAGCGAATGGCTGCGGAAGCGCGTGACTACAGTCACTTCGCGGCCATCTTGAAAGGCGAGGCGCCCCTGTCTTCGAAGCTCTCTGTGCAGGAGGCCGCTTCGCTTCAGGGCTCTACCACCAACCTCACCAGCTGGACCGGCAACGGCGGGCGTACCTGGGAAGGCTCGTCCCGGTAACGCGCGGATTCAGGTTGAGTCTGTGTTGCGGCGACTGATGGATCTGGCCAGCCGCTGAATTGAAGTGCAGCTGTGGAGCGCAAGCTCCACAGCCTCACCGACAACCAATGGAACCTCATGGATATCCTTTCGTCAGCGATGGGCTCAGAGCTCCTAAAGAGCGGCCTCTTTACTTCTTCACAGCTGGATCAACTGCTCTCACACGCGAAAGCGTTTCCAGCGTATCCGCTCAATCGCCTCTTTCTCGAGTATCAGGTGAAAGACGGACTGCATTTGGAAGGTTATGGACACGGGTACTCGCTGCAGCAGTTCGGCGAGCTGGTGGCTGCCGACAAACCGCGGCTCCCCCTCGACCACGCGAAAGCATTGCAGGACGCGCTGCGGTGCGATCCCTTTCTGGAAGAGCGTGGATACTATCTCGAGCGCCGTAACGAGGTGGATCCCGAGTGGATCGAGTACGACTGGGCGAACAGCCGTTTCCTCGACACTCCGGCCGTGTTCTTCACGGTGCCAACGCGCCTGCAGTCGTTCTCGACGCCCGAGCGCCTGGCGAAGCTCTCTTTTCTAAACCAAGACACGAGGAGCCAGGACCTACTGGCCTTCCTCGGAGCGCTGCGCGACCGCACGCCCAGCTCGCTGGTCGCCGAGCTCGCAATCTACCGCATCGGGCTTTCCGAAGCCCGGGCGCCGGGGTGGATGAAGCTGGTCGTGAGCGGAATTGACATCGAGGCCATGCGCGGCGCTCTATCCATACACAAGGGCATCTATCTTGACGTGTTCGCTCCGGTCGCCGCCCTCTATGGGCGCTTCGGCGCGGTCGAGCAGGCGCCGATCATCGCCGCCTCGATCGACAGTCTTCATGGTTCGGTTCACGGGGTGGATGTCGAATGCCCCTATTTCAACGGCCTCAAGGATGCTGACACGCGACGCGAGGCGGTGCGCGTGTTCGTGGCGACGTTGGTCGACGTCGGGCTGCTGCCTCGCAAGATTGCAGACGTCATCGCGGCCTCTGCGTACCGAGAATTTCGGTCAGCCGATCAAGCGGCCCTGCTTACGCTCAATCACTTCAAGTTCGGAATCGCAGGAAGCACTCGAGGAAGGTTGAAGCTCTACTTCGAGCTGATGACCCGAGGCAACGATGCTTGACCGCGGCGAGTCTCACAGCGCAGGTCCCCGGGTGGTCGGCGAAGTCGAACGGGTGTCCTACCGCGACCTGCTTGCGAGCGGCGCATGGGAACGCGCTTGCAACCCCGTGGTTGGCAGACCGCTGCACATCACCGGCGTGCCGCAGTTGGTTGCGCTGCGCGAACGATGGACTGACGACTTCATCAACAACAGGGTCGGAGATCAGATCGTCTCACTCGATCATTCGGTCGACGGGACGTTTCCAGGTGGCGCGCTGGCCTACGACGGCGTTCGGCGGCGACAGCTCGAAATGCCGATCTCGCAAGCCATCGCCGAGATTCGGGCCGGCGGCAGCGCAGACGCTCCCAAAGAGCGCCTGTATGTCTATGGCTCGAACACGAAGCCATTCGTGAAGCTCCTCGAGGACTACGTGCCGCCCACGGAGCTCATCGCCGAGGGCTCGCGAATGTTCACCCAGTTCTGGATCGGAGGACCAGGCAACATCACGCCAGCGCACTTCGATGTCGCAGACAACCTGCTCGGGCAGATCCAGGGGACGAAGCGGCTGCTGCTCTGGGCTCCGAGCAACTATCCCCATCTGTATGTGAATCCCACCGGAGCCAGGCACGAACGCAACAGCCAGCTCGGATCACTCGACCAGGTGGACCTCGGTCTCTACCCGCGCTTCGCCGACGCCGAAGCGCTCTCGTGCGAGCTCGTCGCGGGTGAGCTCCTGTTCATCCCCATCGGCTGGTTCCACTACGTGCACACCATCGAGTTCGCTATCTCAATCAATCACTTCTGGCACTCGCCCGACATGAAGTCGTTTCTCGACGCCGGATTCCACTTTCTTCGCGGGGAAGTTAGGCCCGAGCTGATCGCGCTGATGATCTGCTTGATGATGGAAAGGCAAGGCACGCCTCTCGATGGCGTCGCAAAGCACTACCCCCTTCCGTCCGCCCAATCCCGATGAAAATCCCAAGGCCCCTGCGGTCGGCGGAAGCACAAGACAGCACCCTGCGAGACTTTGGCAGATTTCACCGCGGCTCAAAGAACCATCAGCGGGTTTGCCCCAACAGCGTGTCTGCGGTGTCTGTTCTGCTCAAAGACGCCTGCAAGTCGGGCACCCCCGTGCGCTCTCGCGGTCATGGGCACTCGATGAATGGCTCGTCATTGCCGAGGGATCGCGAGCTGCTTCTGTCGAGCGACGAGCTCTGCAGCTTCTCGTTCGACGAAGAGGGCTCGGTGACCGTCGGCGCCGGCGTGCTGGTTTGGGATCTGCACACGATGCTCTCGCAACACGGGTATCAGCTGTTGGTCGCCAACGATGGCGCTGCGCCCGCGCCCACGGTCGGAGGGTTCATATCGGCGGGAGGCATCGGCGAGAACACCGGGCTCTTTGGCGGCTTCTGGGAGACAGTCCGCGAGATCACCTTCGTTACCGGAATGGGCGAGGTCATCACCTGTCATCCCAGTGACGAGCTGTTCCAGTGGATGTTCGGCTCGATGGGCCAGCTGGGGTTCATCGTCGAAGCGAAGCTCGCGATCTACGCCCCGAACGAAGCTGCGCACCCGTACCCCAGCGGCTTGAAGGGCACGGTGCCCCGCACCGAGGCGAGCTGGGATCGCTACGCGTGGTTCACGCTCTTCGTTCCTTTTGGAAAGGCCGAGCAGGCGATGCAGCAACTCGGCGAGCTCTGCGCGCGCCATCTGCATTGTTGGTGTCCACTGGCGAGCTACGTGTATCCGGTGCGCTTCTACAACTTCAATCCGAAGCTGCTGTATCCGATTCAGAAAGGATTTGTCGCGCAGGGCATCTGGGGCACTCCGCGCGACCAAAGCGAGTTCGACTTCGCCGCGATGCGTGGTCTCGAGACCGAGTTCATGGGGCTCGTGCGATCGGATCCCGACTTTAGGCGATACATCCAAACCGAGCTGACCTTCGAAGACGCGAACTACCGCGCGTATTTCGGCGAAGAGATCTTCAACGAGTTCCTGGCACTCAAAAAACAGGTCGACCCCGCCATGATTCTGAATCGAGGGAGTGTGTTCTGATGTTCGACGATCGAAGCTTCTTTCTTCACATCGGCGCGATGAAGACCGGCACCACGGCGCTTCAAACGAGCGTGTTCCCCCGCTGCAAAGAGCTGTCGTACTTCGGCAAGCCGTTTGCTCCGCTGTCGAGGGCGATTCGCGCGGTGACGACACTTGGCGTCGACGAATGGCCGGGTGCGTTTCCTTCGGTCACCGCAGACCTGGCGGAAGCGTTTCAAGCTTGTGGTTCGCGGGTGCTGATCTCGGAGGAGGAATTTTCGGCGGGCGGCGAGGCCGACAGCCCGGCTGATCGTTCGATCATCGCGTCGCGGCTCCATGGGCTGTTCCCGAGCGCGACGATTGTGCTCGTGATTCGCAATCAGCTCGAGGCGCTCCAGTCGCTGTATGCCTATGTGATGGGGCTCACGTGTCGCTACCTGCCGTTCAATGACTGGCTGAACCACCATCGAGGAAGGGAGGCGACGGGGCGCGGCCTGGATGTCTTTGATTACTTCTCGCTGGTCCAGACCTATCTTGAGCACTTTCCTCGGGATCGCGTGAAGGTCCTTTTCTACGAGGACATGGCGACCCGGTACGACGCCTTCGCCCGCGCGCTCGCCGAAGTTCTCGGTTTGAATGCTGACACGCTCGTCGGGATCCCGATCGAACGCCACAACGTCCGCCCTTCTTTGAGGAAAGTGCGCGCGGTGCAGCTGGGCCGTAGAAATCCCTGGATCGAACGGGCGCTCGCTCGCCTTCCCAACCGGGTGGTTGACCGGGTTGGTTCCTTCCTCGATGGGGGCCGGCCGGTCGACGTGCAATACACCGAAGAGAACCGGGCGTTCGTGACCCAGCGATACGCCGCGTCCAACCGCAGCCTCGCCGCGTTCCTGCAGGTTGATCTCAGCCAGAAGAGGTATCCGTGCCAATGAACCTGATGACGCTGGAGCCGAGGGGAACGCAATGACTGACATGGCGAGAATCAACGATGGCCCGAACACCACCCTCACCTGGCATTCGGGGGTCGTCGTCCCTCTGGGTTGCGTACTGCGGGTCGCGGATGAGCGTCGATCGTCGGAAGAAGAAAAGTGTCTTTGGTTTGACCATAGTTATGAGCACGACGCCTGGAACGCCAGCGACAAGGATCGCTGCATTCTCTTGCTCGACCTCATCCATCCAGACATCACTGGCGCGGAACTGCAGATCTGGAAGGCGATGTATGTCGAAAGCCAGGCGCGGCGATGACGGCCACGGCGGTGTCAGGTGAACTCGATGGCCATCGGTTTTGTGCGCGCGAGCCAATCGTCTTCCGAGGGCTCTCGAAAGACTGGCCGGCGGTCGCGAAGTGGACGCCTGACTATCTTCGGAAAATGACCGCGGTGCTGGGAGAGATCGAGGTGGGGTATCGATCGACGCCACCCGAAATGGAACGCGTCGACCTGTCCAAGCTACAACGGGGCAAGGTTCCCCTGCGGCAACTGCTCGACGAGTGTCACCGCAGCCCCGAGGAGGGCGAAGAGATCTACATCAGCGGTCTCGAGCTGCCTGCGTCGAGCGCGCTCGCCAGCGACATCGGCGCGATCCCGTTTTTGCCTCCGTCGGAAATCCGTGGGACGTCGATCTTCCTCGGTCGCAACACCCGCTGCATCGGCCACTACCACCCGAAGGCACAAGCCTTGTTGTGTCAGGTCCAGGGGACGAAGCGGATCCGGCTGTACGCTCCTTCAGAGCTCGAGCACCTGTACCTCTTCCCCTTCTGGTCGCGCGGCTTCTTTCGAAGCCAGGTGAACTTCTACGGCGACACGCGGCGATTTCCTCGCGTCTTGAAGGCAACTTCGGTGGACATCGAGCTCGC
Organism: Archangiaceae bacterium; assembly: GCA_031406375.1. GTDB lineage: Bacteria > Myxococcota > Myxococcia > Myxococcales > Myxococcaceae > JAGSPQ01. The sequence continues at coordinate 7,977 of JANOHG010000629.1, forward strand.
ACCGGGCGACGCGCTGTTCATTCCGATGCACTGGCTGCATGTCCCGGAAGGCAAGGGCTGGAGCCTCTCGGCGACCTTCTGGTGGCGGCCGCGGCTCGGCGACTGGAACGTCAATGCGGCTTCCGCGCGCGCGCTGATCGGCGTCGGGTTCGAAGCGGTGCGTCGATATGTCATTCCTCGCTCGTGGGTCCCGCCTCAAGAGACGAACAGAGCGTCCCCTCGCACCGGACCAGAATTTCCTCGTCGCACCGTTCTTCCTCAGTGTTTCGCAGGCGGCGGAGCAGGAGAGCACGGCTGGGCATTCGGCGAGCAGGGCGTGCGAACCGGGGTCAGCGGCGCCCGAGCCGCAGGAACCGTGATCCTCAGGGCGCTGACTGCGCTCGACGCTCACACGCAGGCGGAGGGGCTGGAGGCCTGGTTCACGGTCGCAGACACCCACGCCCTCGAGCGCGCGGTGAGGCGGCTCCTCGAAGCGGTGAAAGAGCAGCGCTGAGGCTCACTTGTCCACGACCTTGAGCACCACGTTGCGCACGCATGCGGTGCGACCGGTACTGATGGGGTTGCCGTCGCGCCCAGAGGAGCTGGGCCGAATCAAGGCCGCGCTCGAGCACCGCGCGCAATGGTCTATCCAATCGGTACCCATTTCGGCCGGTCGTGAGCTGCCGCACCCGAACCGCTGAGGGGCAGTTGAGGCACTGAGCGTATGGGCTGCGCGCCTTCAATGCCCACCTGCCGCCCCACAGGGAAGAACCGAGACCGCTTGAGCGCCGTCCTTGCCCGAGTCGGCATAAAACCAGAGCGCATCGAGGTGAGTGCGTTCTCCTTCGCTGCTCCACCGCAGCCCAAGCGCCGAACTCCCGCCTTCAGTCAGGGCCGCGAACGCTGTCGGCCGGCCATCCTCGTCGAAGCGAACACCGACCCAGATTGGGTACGAAGCGATTGCGCCCGTGAGGCTCGGAAGCACAAACGTGACTGCACGTCCCTCCTCGAGCATCGCGCCGCCGGTCGGCCATCGGGCTCCCGCTCCCGCTGTCACGCTCGCCTCCACGTCTGAGCGAGTCACTCGAAGTGGGTCGACCGCGCCTTCGTTTATGAGCGAGTAATAGAATGCCTCCGGGTCGGTCACGAGGGACGACCGCATGCGGAACGTCGCCGACTTCCATCCCTTTCTAAGAGCGAGGTGCCGCGCGAAGGGCTTCGTGGGCAGCAGGCTCGTGAGCAGCGCCAGAGCTGCCCTCATATGGCCCTCCTGCGTGACTGGTAACGCCGCGACCGCGGCGACGTGTGAGCGGGTTCCATCGGGCTCGACGAGCGGACTCCAGCCGGACTCGCTTCTCGCCCCTGGGGAAGGCACTATGCACCACTTGTCCGTGACCTTTGCGTCCGACGAGGAGCGCGCACCCAACGGCAAATCGAAGATGCGGGAAATGCTGGCGATTTCATCGGGCCCCAAGGCAGCTTCGTCGATGAAGTCGTGGAAAACCGCGATGCGTCCCTCCCCAAGCATCGCGGTGTTGACGTCCCCACAGGAGCACTCTCGCTCGTAGAAGGGTTGGGATTTCGCGGCCACCCACCTCGGCGCTTTTCCCGCACGGTCGAGGAGCCGCTTCCTCTGCTCGAAGGTAAGGGAGAGCACGACCGACTTTACGCGAGCGTTCTCGAACACTTCTTCGGAGGTCTGATGGACCTGAATGCGTTGCTCGGTGGTGAGGGGAACCCAGGTGTGCGGCACCAGCGGCACGCCTTTCCGGAAGGTAATTCCATCAGCTGAGGCGTGCGAGGTCGCGAACAGGACAGAGACGAACACCAGCTGCGGTCCAACGGACGCGAATCGAGCCATGGCGCGGACGGGTGCACTGGCCATGCCTTCAAACGTCTTCCTGAGAATATGGCCCGATGGCATGCTGGGTTGAGGACCTTCTGACTTGGGCGGCGCCCCGTTCCGAGCCACACCGGGGGATGTCGATTCCTTCCAGACGCCTCCTCGGCTCTCGGTCCACATGAAACACGCCATAGAACTCCCCAACGCCCAGCGGGCGAAGCGGTCGGGAACAGAATCGCTATTTCGAGCGGATTCGAGTGTTGGGTGTCGGCGCTTGAAGTATGGAGCGCCCCCATGTCTCGACACAGTCGTTGGGTAGGCGTCGTCATTCTCGGACTCTTCGCGGCCGGCTGCGGGTTGTCATCGACCTCCACCCCCTCGACGGCGTTCTGTGGCGCGCTCGTCAGAGGCAGCGGCTGCTCGGGTCAAACCCTCTCGTGCAGTGAATTCGACAGGAGCGCCCGGGTGGTGTCCCCGACCTGCGACGCCCAGCTCGACGCGCTCGAGACATGCCTCAGCAATGCCAAGCTGTCGTGCCAAGACGGGGCGGACTTCGTGGTGCTCGCTGCCGGCAGCGGGGCGGCGTCGTCGCTCACCGTACCCCTGATTGGTTCCTACGTGCTGTCACTCAGGACCGCCGAGTGCAACACCGCTGCGGAGGCCTGGCGCGACTGCGGGACCTGCGGGCAGGCTCTCGGCTACGGAGGCACCGCGGGGGGCATGGGAGATCCGTGCAGAACGACCTCCCAGTGCGCGACCGGGCTGACCTGCCAGGGCGGAGGCTGCTTCATGAGCTGCACGCGCGTCGAAGAGTGTCTTCCCCGGCACCGCACGAATTCCAACGAATGTCGGACGAGCAAGGGGCGCCTGGTCGAGTGCCGCAGCGGAACCTGCGCCACTCTCTGCCAAAAGGCCGCCTTCGAGTACTACGACTGTCCCCCCAGCCCGTAGCGCTGAAGACGATCTTCAAAAAGCGCGGGCCAGCGAACGGGTGAGCGCGGGCCGCTCTCCTGCGCCGAACCCGGCAAACGGCCGCGCACACGCGATTGAGAGCCCGCGGATCCGGACGATCGCTCGGGAGCTTCGCGGTGAAGCGAACCCATTGGACGCTGGCTGCGTTGAAGGTGTCGCCGGCGCCGGTGCGCAGTCCGCGCTCGTTGAGGATGTGCGCGACGTGGGCATCGGGAGTCGTGCGCGCGCGCCGATCTTCCCATCACTGGCTCGCGTCTCTGGGCGCTCAAACCTGATCAGCTACCAAGCCACACCGCGACTGCGGCCCAGTAGCTGATCCATCTTCGCGAGTTCGCGCTCGGAGCCGAGAGAG
>JANOHG010000642.1:0-2422 GCA_031406375.1 Archangiaceae bacterium
GCGGGTAATTCACTGGGATAGCGACCTTCGTCGCTTCCGATACCTTCTCGACATAGGCAACCAGGTCGGTGAGGTCGTGCTCGATCCACCCCAGCAACTTGAGATTGAGCAGCAACAAATCCATCGAGGTGTTGCCAACCCGCTCGCCTACACCCAGACCGCACGCATGCAACCGGTTGGCGCCAGCGTCGAGCGCCGCGATCGCGTTAACCACCGCCAACCCGCGATCATTGTGCCCATGCCAATCGATCGCAATGTCAGCGCCCGTCGCGCTGATCAGCCCTCGCGTCCATTCGACCAACGCTTTGGTTCCCGCCGGAGTTGCGTGGCCAACGGTGTCGCAAAGCACCAGCCGCGTGGCACCGTGATCAATGGCGCTGCGAAACAACAGATCGAGGTTCTGAGGGGACGACCGGGTGGTGTCTTCGGTGACGTAGGCGACTTCGAGACCTTCCTTCACCGCGAAGTCGATCGCGGCCCCGGAAGTCTTCTTGATGAAGTCGACAGTCCAATTCTCTGCCCACTGCCGAATCGGACTCGAACCGATGAAGGTGTAGACCGCGATTTTCTGGCCTGACTTCTGCGCCGCGTCGGCCACCGGCACTATGTCGGCCTTCATCGTTCGTGCAGCGCAGTTGGGATGGAGCTTCAGCTTGTGCTTCTGAATGAACTTCGCCTGCGCCACCACGTCGTCGAAGGCGCGCTTGCCCGCTGCGGGCAAACCGATGTTCACCGAGCGAACGCCGATGCTGTCCATCAGCGTCAGCAACTCGAGCTTGTCTTCAATCGAAGGGTCGACGACCGACGGCGACTGGACTCCGTCCCTCAGCGTTTCGTCATTGAGGTCAAACGGCTGCCGTGGCTTTCGCGGAGCGTCGATCTCATTCCAATCGAAAATGATTCCCTCGCGCATGGCCTAGAAGGTGCGCTTTGGACCTGCGCGAAAATGCTCGCAAAGGCTTGGTTCCTTGCAGGTCGGGCCAATGCCATCTGGGTGAGCGAAGAAGGGCGTCTTTTCGGACTCCTCCGTGCCACACAGCGAGCACTTGCGTTTCTTGTTCTTTTTTTCCTGTCTGCGCGACTCGGCGATCTGCTTCGCCCGCTCACGCAACGTCTTCGCGTCTGGAATCTCGCTCATCGTCCCCGTCCTTAACCTTTCTTAGACTGCTTCGACCAGCACCGCGATCCCTTGTCCACCGCCGATGCACGCACTGCCGATTCCATACTTCAAGCCTCGGCGCTTGAGCTCGTTGAGCAGATGCAGCGTAATTCGCGCACCTGAGGCTCCGAGGGGGTGCCCGACAGCGATCGCTCCGCCATCCACGTTCGTCTTCTCGCGATCAAGCCCAAGCTCCTTCTCGACCGCGAGATACTGCGGAGCGAAGGCCTCGTTGACTTCGAAGAGGTGAACGTCGCCAAGCTTGATCTCGGCCCGCTCGAGCAACCGTCGAATCGCCGGAACTGGCCCGATGCCCATCGTCTTCGGATCACACCCCGCTGTCGCCCAGTTGACCAACTTGCCCATCGGCTTGACCCCCTTCTTGTCTGCCCAGGTGCGGGTCGCCAACACCATGCTCGCCGCGCCGTCACAGATTCCGCTCGCAGCGCCCGCGTGAACGACGCCGTCTTTCTTGAAGGCCTTCGGCAGCTTCTTCATCCCTTCGAGGGTAGCGTCTGGGCGGTTGTGCTCGTCCTTTTCGAAAAGCGTCGTCCCCTTCCGCGTCTTCAGCTCGACGGGTGAGATCTCTGCTGCGAGCCGACCTCCTTCCTGCGCCGCCGCGAAGCGCTTCTGCGACAGCAGCGAGAACGCGTCGACTTCGTCTTGAGAGATTTTGTACGCCTCGGCCAGATTCTCGGCCGTCATTCCCATCGGAATGCCAGCGTACGAGTCCGTGAGCCCGCTCCACAGCGAGTCTTCGAGATTGCCCTTACCCAATTGCAAGCCCCATCGCGCACCGCGGATGATGTGCGGGGCCTGAGACATCGACTCTGAGCCGCCAGCGAGGATCACCGCCGCCTGATCGGTGAGCATCATTTCCGCAGCAGTGACGAACGCCTGAAACCCTGAGCCGCAGAGGCGGTTGACACCCAACGCTGGAATGGAAACTGGCACTCCGGCGCGAAGCCCGACGTGGCGAGGCAGGTAGATGGCATCGGCGGCAGTCTGCATCACGTTGCCGTACACCACGTGTTGAATGTCATCGGCCGACACCTTGGCGGCGATCAGCGCGGCCTTGGCGGACTCGACGGCGAGATCCGTCGCGGTGAGCTCCTTGAGCGCCCCTCCGAATGATCCAAACGGAGTGCGCTTGCCTGCCAGGAACCAGATCTCTTCGTTCTTCGAAACGCTCTTCATGGTGAAAATCCTCGACCGAAATGATCAGCTGCTCGCGCCAAAAATGGCGGCGGCCACAATGCCAAC
>JANOHG010000707.1:0-4562 GCA_031406375.1 Archangiaceae bacterium
TGCCGTTGCGTTGGCGTCATCCACGACCGAGACGATGGCTCGCACGCCCAACGGCAGCGACACCAACTCGAACAATGTCGACTTCGCCAAGACCACGACAATCACGCCAAAGGCTGCCAACCCGTAGCTACTTTCCGAGCCTGCCACGGCGGTCAGTGTTCGATGACTTGCTCGGGTCGTCGCCCACGTGCAACGTCCGATCGCGCCCACGCAGCGGTTGCGCCGTCGCGTCCAGCGAGGCAGCGATGGTGGGCTACCCGGCTGTGCTCACCCAGCGACGCGGCTGCCCGATTGGGGGTGCGCTTTGATTCTCATCCCCTGGCTGCAGGACCTCGGCATCACCCCTGACGAATAGTCAGGACTTCTCGCGCTGCCCGGCGGCGCGGACACCCGGTTCGGGCGCTTCGATGGCAGCGATCGGTTGCAGCTCGGTTTTCGGAACGCTCTCGAGCGCATCGGTGATCGCCGACAGCTCATCAGCGAGACGGTCGACCGCTGCCTTCATCTCGCCCAGTGAGCCTGCCTGCGCTCCTGCGCCTTTGGCGAGCGCGACCCGCATCCGCAGGCTCTCGAGCGAAGCGACGAGAATCTGCTGCTCACTGGCCAACCGTTCGGCGGCCGCGCGCACCTGATTGAAGAGGTCGGTGCGCTGCGTGAGCGCTTCGGTCGCTTGACGGTGGGTCGACTCGTCGAGGTGTCCCAGCCGTGCCTCAAGCGCCTCGCGTTCTTGTGCGAGATCGGCCGCGCGGTTTGCCGACACCGCTTCGAGCAGCAGCGCGTGTCGCTGTTTGAGTTGTCGACAGGCTGCGCGAAGCGCTTCGACGGTTGCCTCGGGCTTCCCGAGAAATTCCCGCACCGCCGCGGGGCTGTCTTTCAGCTCGGCAAGCAGCTGGTCGCACACCTGTTCAAAGCGATCAGGAGTTGGCGGTTGAGGGTCTCGCAGGGCTGGCGACACAACTTCTGGCGTCGCGTCGAGCCCGAGCCTGTCTCTGCGCCGCGCCAGCTCTATCTGCTTGCCACCCTCGATTCCCACCCCGAGGGCAACGAACAACAGCCACCACTTATCCGGCGACAGCAGGCCCGCGATCGCGAGCGCGACCGCGACGGCGAGCATCACACTGCCGCCCACCACCGACGCTCCGCGAAGCTCGCCTTCGCGCCGTCGCTTGCGCTTCAGTTGCTTGCGGTCGGCTTTGGTCAATTGTTGGTCGGCGCTGACGACCCGACCCAGGCGACCGAGGCGGCGGGTGAGCTCTGAGTCGGGCATGCCTCTTTTTACTCGGGACCTGCCGATGCCTGCATTCCCGCAGAGCGGCGTACGCCGCCCCAAGTGCCCAGCCCGCGAGCAAATCCCCTGTCGCTGTGTTCCCGCTCAGACTCAATGTGACGAATCTGAGCGCTCGGTTTCCGCGCATGCTTCACGCTTTCTGGATCGCTGCTGGCCAGTGCGCCACGCTGTCGCTCGCGGCCCACTCGTGAGATCGCGCCCACTGGGCGCGGTTCCGGAGTTCTTCCGTCTCTCGTTGTTGCTGAACACCCAGGGGCAGAACCCGCCCTCGTATCGAGCCGGCGATTGCCGCTGCGGCAATCGGTTGCACGGGCCTGCGCCCCTCGGTTACCTGCGCGGCTTGCTCGGTCGGCAGGCGGCTTGTTCCGAACTGGTACCTGCAGTGGGCAGCGTGGAAGGAGCAGCTCCACGCCTCTTTCAGGATGCTGCCTTTGCAAAGCGAACTTCAAGAATTCCTAAAGCACTAACTTATTTCGAACTCCGCTTCCGTCGAGGGTGAGTTTGACTGTCGCACGCGACCTCCTGAGCTTGGCGCAAATGTTGCCAGCACCGTCGCTGGGCCGATTGAAGATTTCGCTTGGAGAATAAACGATGAAGACACTTATGCGCCATTGCCTTGCGTTCATTGGGCTTCTCGCTGCCTGTACTCTGGAGCCCGCTCAGGATGACAACGCGATGGACCAGGGAAACGACGAAGAGGACATCACCAACCCGCTTTATGTGGGAAAAAAGTTGGTTTGGCCCGGCGGCATTCCTGTCTGCTGGGAGATTGCGGACAAGACCGTGTTTCCCGTCGAACGAGCCGCGGTCCAAGACCAAGTCGGAAGGACTTGGGAGACATCGACGGGCGCGGATTTCACGGGCTGGGGAATTTGCAAGGACGCTTCCACTGGGGTTCGCATCGCGATCTCCGACGAGAGACCGCATGTAAACGCCTTCGGCAAGAAGCTGGCCGGCATGAAAGCAGGCCTGGTCCTCAACTTCACCTTCAACAATTGGAGCACGACCTGTTCGGTGGCCAGTGGAAGCGTCGCGAACACCGAGAGATGCATTCGCAACCTTGCCGTGCACGAATTCGGACACGTCCTCGGCTTCTATCATGAGCAGGCGCGTACAGACACCAACACTGTTACTTACCCTACGGATGGCGGCGCCGCATGCAGCGAGGCCGATGACATCGCCGCCGGTGTGACGGGTGGGGTCAGTTGCGGCGCCTGGGATAAGGAGTCCGTGATGAACTACTGCAGCACCCGTTGGATCAATGGAGGAGTCCTCACGGCGAAAGACATTGCCTGCGCGCGCAAGTACTACCCGATGCCGCCAGTGCTTCCAGTCTTGCCGCCAAGGCCTGTACTTCCAGTTTTCCCGCCTGGCCCGGGTCCGTTCTAGCTGCGCGCGAACCAGCGACTCGTTGCGTGCGGTGACCTTCTGCTGAAGGCAATTAGGAGTTTTTGACACCACGCCGGAGAACAATCTCCGGCGTTTCGAGCTCGAGGTTGAAGTGGTGGATCCCGTGGCGTCGAGGTTTCCGTACGTCGCTACTTCTCACTGAGCAGAGCCAACCTCTTCGCGCCGCGTCCTTCGCACCAGGGCGCGCCCTGCTTTCGAACGCTCGTCCATCAGGCCAGCCTTGTTCCACCCACCCACGCGTCCCAAATGACGTGCGAGCAGAATACACACCCACATTCGGAATGGGCGCCAGCCTTCACTCAGCTCGAGAAGGTCCTTGAGTGACGCGGTCTGAAGTTTGTAAGCGTCAGCCATGCCGTGAATCACCCTTGGCTCGTTAGTGGGCAACCCGTCGACGATCGCCGCACCGCGGTAAAGGATGTGGGTGGCAGTCCAGGGCCCGACTCCTCTGAGCTGCTGAAGCGCTTCGAGCGCGTCGCGCTCATTCATCGCACGCAACCTACCGACATCGAGTTTTCCATCAAGCGCGGCGGTCGCGATTCCCTTGAGCCGCGCTAGCTTCTCGTCCGACAACCCAGCGACGCCTTCGATCTTCAGCACCTGTGAGGGTGCTGGAAAAATCGCGTGCCTCCTGCCGTTTAGCTGCACCTTCTCTCCGTGGCTCGCAGCAATGCCCATCTTCAGCTTGGCTGCCTGGTTCATGTTGAGGCGCGGCGCGATGACGCCCCAAACCGCGGCGTCGTACGGCGACGGCTTGGCGGCGGTGAAGAACCCGGGAAAATCAGCTTGCAGCTTTCCGATGACCGGGTCGCGCTCGCCGACCTTCCTCCAGGCGCCCGCGTCGACATCGAGCCCGAGCATTCGCGCAACCTGCAGGCGCACCGTCTGCTCGTCGTTCGTGCCGGCGTATTCGGCGGTAATCCCATCGCCGAACTGGTTGAGCGCAACGGCGACTGCCTCGAAGCTGTGATCGAGAAGGAACGCGAGCGTGAGCGTGCCTGCGTCGGCGACCGCCATCCCGCTGCCCGGCGTGAAGCTTGAATAAAAGTCCGCCGCGGCTTTCAATTCGAAGCCATCTGGTTTCTCAAAGGTGAAGCGCTTCATCGGGTGGCTCCTGCTTGCCCGTGACGATTCGCGGGCGGTCGAGGAAAGATACGACCCGACGGTGACAGCGTTAGGTCAGTGTTGCGAGCCCCTCCCTTTCGGAGTGTGTCTTTGCCTGACACAACGAGGTCGCCGCTGCGGCGATCCCCTGCACGGGCCTGAGCCCCTCGGTTACCTGCGCGACTTGCTCGGTCGCCAGGCGGCCAGTTCCGAACTGGTACCTGCAGTGGGCAGGGTGGAAGGAGCAGCTCCACGCCACTTTCAGGTGCTGCCTTTGCCTAGCGAATTTCAAGAAATTCCCAAGCCACCAATTTAATTCGAGGTCCGCTTCCGTCGAGGGTCGCGCAGGAGACCTTCTGAGCTTGGCGCAAAGGTTGCTTACACTTTCGCCGGGCCTATCGAACAGGTACCCGGGAGAATAAACGATGAAGCTATTTATGCGCAGCTGCCTGGCGTCCATTGGGCTTTTCGCTGCCTGTGCCCTGGAACCCGCTCAGCATGACAACGCGATGGACCAGGGAAACGAGGAAGACGACATCACCAACCCGCTTTATGTAGCAGAAAAGCTGCTTTGGAGCCGCGGCGTCGGCATCCCTGTCTGCTGGGAGATTGCGGACAACACCGTGTTTCCCGACGAACGAGCCGCGGTCCGAGACCAAGTCGAAAGGACTTGGGAGACATCGACGGGCGCGAATTTCACGGGCTGGGGAATATGCAAGGCCAATTCCTCTGGGGTTCGCATCGCGATCGACGACTCGAG
>JANOHG010000764.1:0-2022 GCA_031406375.1 Archangiaceae bacterium
CCCGGGGGCTGGGTGAGGTGGGTGGGCAGGACGCCATGGGGCCGCTGACACATGCAGCAGAAAAAGACTCGAGCTCAAGAGTGAAATACGTTGCGAGTGAGTCTCTGCGTAAGTTGGGATTCAGCCGTGCTGCGAAGTGAGGACTCCAAAACGTGAAGCTCAAGCTCGCCGCCGTCATTGAACCGAAGGATCCTCGCTGGAAGGTGATCTGCGCTGGGTTGAAACAGGCGGGGCTCCGAGTTTCGCCCGCTCGGGAAGTGGACCAACTGAGCAAAGAGGACGTGGTCGTCTTGGGTCCTTCGATCGCCTCACCTTCCCGACTGTCGCGCGCGGTGCGCAGCGCAAGGCCGCAAGCGATGCTGTTTGCTGCGCAAAGCAAAGGGTTCAAGGCGCCCTTCGCCGACGCAGTGTTGCCGCTGCCGATCTCGCCCAACGACCTTCGGGTGCGCCTGGCCGAGCTGACGCTGTACCGGAAGACCAGCGACGCGCAGCCGCCGCCAGCGATGCGGCCAGGCGAAGGCATTCTCGATCCGATGACGAATTTCTACACCTTTGCGCATTTCAAAGAGGTGCTGTTCGTCGAGGTGAAGCGCGCGCGGCGCTACGGTTTTCCTCTCGCGCTCGCGCTGATTGGGTTCGATCCTCTGCCGCTGACCGTCGACGAAGAGCTGCGTGGGCAATTGATGGGTGGCTTATCGCTGGCGATTCGTCGATCGCTGCGAGACACCGACTTTCCGGTGCAGCAGGCGCCCGATAGGGTGGTGCTGTTGATGCCGCATACCGACCTGGCGGGCTCGCTGATCGTCGCGCGCCGAATCTGCGATCGGGTCTCGAAGGCGACCTTGCAACGTGGAGATCAGGTGCTCAACCCCACCATCTCGGCAGGCGTCGCCGCGGGCGCTCCCGGCCACGAGTACGGCTTCGCGGATCTGGTGCGGCAGGCGACCGATGGGCTGAACGCGGCGCTGGCGCGCGGAGGCAATCGGGTCGAGTTCGTCGACGCGGTCGAGAAGCCCTTGCCCGCGATCCCGTGACAGGGGCATCGGCCTAAGTACAGCGAGCCGCAAAGTCGATCGCGTAGTACGACAGCCCCCAAGTCCGTGCGTGGATCGGCCGTCGAGCCGCCCGAATGGCGAGGCGGGCGACCGATCCGCACTTTTCTGTGCGGCGCAGGGAGCTCAACGAAGCAAGCGGGGATGGATAGGCGGCCCAGCCATGCACGGACTTCCGGGCTGTCGTACCAGTTCCGGGGAGCTGAACTAAGCGCCGCTGATCTGCATCGCTTCGACCTTGTTCCGACCGGTGCGTTTGGCGCGGTAGAGGTACTTGTCGGCGGCGGCGATCAAGTCTTCTGATTGCGCGAAGTCGGTGTCGAACAGTGTCGCCACCCCAAGGCTGATGGTCACTTTGATCGGCATGCCGTTGAAATGAAACTCGTGCCCGTCAACGGCCTTGCGGCAGCGTTCGGCACAACGAACCGACTTGTCGTCGTTCGACTCGCGCAGCAGCAATGCGAACTCTTCGCCGCCGTACCGGGCAAAGAGGTCTTCTTGCCTCACTGTTTCGCCGATTTTGCCGGAGACCTTCTGAAGGATGAAATCGCCCGCAGGGTGGCCGTAGGTATCGTTGATTTTCTTGAAGTGATCGATGTCGATCATCACCAGCGACAGCGGCACGCGATGTCGCAGGCAATAGGCGAACTCTTTCTTCAGGGTGTCGATGAAGTACTTCTTGTTGAAGATCCGCGTCAGCCCGTCGCGGGTCGCCGACTCGTAAATGTTCCGCTGATATTCTTCCTCGAGCTTGTCCTGAATTGAGAACTTGAAGACGGTGTTGCTGCCGACCTGGATCTTGTCGCCGTCCTGCAGCGTCGCGATCGAGACTTTGACGCCATTGAGATAGGTGCCATTGGTCGAGCCGAGATCCACCAGCTGAAACTGGCCGTTCGACGACTGGGTGACTTTGGCGTGCTTACGCGAAACGCCGTCGTCTTCGACCTGGCAATTGACGTCGCTGCTGCGG
>JANOHG010000784.1:0-2653 GCA_031406375.1 Archangiaceae bacterium
GGCCGACCTTGGCCAGGTCGTAGCGGCGGAAGTTGAAGAACAGCGAGTTCACGAGGTTGCGCGCGTTGTCGATCGTGGGCGGGTCGCCCGGACGCAGGCGCTTGTAGACCTCGACCAGACCCTCGTTCGAGACGACGCACCGCGTGAAATACCTGCTCGTCGAAACGAGAAACAGCTGCAGCGCTATGATCTGACTGAGGATTTGACATCGGGTCTTCTCGTTGGCAGCCCACCTTGCCGAGCTGCGATACCGCACTTATGATCAGTACTCGTTCGCCGGAATGATCAGGCGGTTGCATCGTTCAATAATTTGAAGACATTGAAGTTGAGCCCAGGGGTCCCCCCCCTCCCCCTCTGGGCTCACGGGACTGGAACAGAGTGATCTGCTTCCAGTCCCTCTTTTGGGGCGCCCCGGCGGGATAGCAACCGTTCGGGGCGCTCGTTTTCAATCACCTCAAGGTTGTTGCGAATACCAGTCAACCCCCGCGCCTCGCAGCGTGTCGGGGCTGCACTGTAAACTGCCACCCGTCTGTCTCCAGCCGAACCGTGCGATCTGCGGATTCGTGATTCGCCCCGCATCGGCGCCGCGGGCAAACACGTTCGCCAGCGGTGTTCCGCCATCGGGCAACGAGCCGATCAACGTCTTCGCGGGCCATTCGACATCTGCCACGTAAAGCATCTGGCACGGTGCGCCAATCACCAGCTCGTCGGCTGGCATCAGCCCCTCAAGAGGAATCGTCTGTGCGGGTGTCGCGCTGCCCTTGAGGAAGATTCTCACCACCGGCCGCGGCGGCGTGAAGCACCTTCCGATGCCGGCGGGTTTTTCGGCCTTCGGTGCAGTGTCCGCAACACACCGCTGAGGTCCCGCGCAGCTGCACCCAAGCCCGTCCGAGCACCCGACCCCACCGTCGATGATGCACGAGGCGGGATTCGCGACAGCGCGCGCGTCCTTGAAATAGTGAACGAAGACCTTGTAGGTGCAACCAGCCGTCGCGCACTTCGGATCATTCTCGGGGTAGTTGAGCGAGACGTTCTCGAGCAGCGGCCCCGATCCGGTATCGTCGTTGTTGAGGCGCGGGTCATCTGACGTGCCGTCGTTGCCCCAGTCGAAATCGAAGCTTGGGGTGTTCATCTTCTTGATCGCCGAATAGCCGTTCACATCGCCAGAAGTGCGCCCCGCGTCACCCGCCTCGAAGAAAGAGAACACCCCGCTGAAAGGATCCGCGAAGGTGGCCGCCGACGGCCGGACGAGATGCAGGTCGAGATCCACATCGCCAAACCCCGCCCACTGCAGCTGCGCGACGAGATCCTGCTTGAGCGCGACAGCGAACTTCACCGTCACCACCGACGCGTGCATTTGGGTATCCATCACCGTCAGCTCGAGCACGTAATCGCCGGTGACGATGGGTCGAACCGTTGCTTGAGCCGTGGTGGCACCCGAGATCCCCAGGCCCATCGCACCCGCAGGAGCTGACAGCAACTTCCACCCGTACGTGAGGCCGGCGCGGCCGTCTTCCGGGTCAGAGGTGCACTTCGTCTCATCAGCGACATCCGAGAACGCCGAGAAGACCGCGACGGCGCGCGGTTCGACATTGCGCCACTGGGTGAAGTCGTAGCCATTGGCGGGGGCCGGAATCACCCTCGCCCATTCGGCCTTGCTGCTGTAGTCGATTTCCGAATCGTCGATGGGTCGAACCTTGATCAGGTTCAGGCAGACCACCGGTGCGAGGTTCGGCCGCAGTTGACCCGTGAGCTTGACCGTCACCGACGGCCGCGCCGGATCGTCGGACGCGATCACCAGATTGGCGGTGTAGCTCTGCTGCGCCTGACTGGTGGGCTTAAAGCGGACACTGACGTTGCGACCGGCCGCCGGATCGAGCACCAAGCCTTCGCTCGGAAACACCGGCACTGTGAAGGCCAGCGCGTCGGTTCCTTCGACAGCGATGCGTGACACCTTGAGCGCAACCAACCCTTCATTGACGATCGCGACGGAAGGCAGCGTCGTTGGGTCGACTGGCAACAAGCGAACGAAGGGTTCAGGAGCAAAATCTATCGATGGCGGCATCACCGTCACGTTTCCCACACACTTGCGCGCGACCGCGCACTCGGGAGTCACTGTGATCTGCGCCTGGCTTCCCTCTCCTGTCAGAAGGACTTCAATCGTCGGGCGCTCTGCATCGTCGCTGGCGATCGAAAGAACCACTTCGTAGCCCGCCACCGCGGTCGGGCCAAACGTGACCTCGACTTCTGCGTTTCCAAGCGCGCCGATCGACATCGGCTGCTTCGTAATCTTGAAATCGGCCCCGCTGCCCGCAGAGCCGCGATCGCTCAGCGTCATTCCGTTCAACGTCACCGGCGCCTTTGTCTGCGCCTCGAGCTTGAGCCTCGCTGACTTGGACGTGCCTACCTTTACAGGGCCGAACGCAACCGTCAGAGGAGAAACGCCGAGCGTCGGGCGGAGGTTCGCGACCGCGCCGCCGCACTTACAGCCTGCCCCGAAGAACGCAAGAAAAGGCATCACCCACAGACGTAAGCGCATGTGGTGTGCTTGTAGCCGTTTCACGACCTGGGCGTAAATCGTTGACCCACTGGCCCGGCTGTCGGATAAAACCCGAAGGGTACGATGTACTTCCTTCCCTTGTAGTTGGAGATC
>JANOHG010000798.1:0-1562 GCA_031406375.1 Archangiaceae bacterium
CCACACGACGTCGACAAGTACCAACTGCTGCGACGACTCTCGCTTGACCTGCGGGGCCGGGTGCCGAGCTTCGCCGAGTACAACGCACTCGATTCTCAAAGCACGGTGGACGTCGCGCAGGTGAAGTCGTTTCTCGCCACCGATGACTTCCGCCAGGTGATGCGGCGCTACCACGAGGAACTGTTCTGGCCGAACGTGAGCAACGTTCGACTCAACAACGTCAACGCGCAGCTGGTGCTGCCAGCCGGTTCGAGCGGCACCCTGCTGGCGAGCGCGGGCCGCAGAACCAACTATCGCAACGAGGCCGAACTGACGACGACGACCCATGGCCGTGGCTGTGGCGAGTTCGAGCAAACGGTGTTCGACCCCGCGTTCCCGGGTGAGTTCCGAGTCGACCCCACTTCGGCAACTGTCTACAAAGAGGTCCAGGCAACCAGAACCGTTTTGCAGGAAGGCTACCGACTCGTTCATCCGTACTGGGATCCGAACCCCACCGCGATGATCAAGGTCTGCGCCTTTGACGCCCAGGAGACGCCGTCGGTGGTGATTGCCGGCAAGTCTGTCTCGTGTGGTGACGCAGCCGCGAACAACCGCAAGGAATGCGGGTGCGGCCCGAACCTTCGCTTCTGCTACGGCCCAGCGCAGCTGGTCGCCAATCGAATCACCGCGTCGCTGCGAGAACAGCTCGGGCGGGCGGTCGACCAGGTCTCGGTGGGCGGCAAGCCGTACACCGAGCTGGTGCTGTCATCGAAGGCCGAGGTGAATGGCCCGATTTCCTATTGGAAGCGCTTCATGTCGCGCAACCTCAGCCTTGCGCGCATCTACGCGCTGCCCGACGTCGGCGAAGACTCGGGTAGCTACGACTTCACCGATTCCACCTGGCACGAGGTTGATCGCAACGATGTGCTTCACGCTGGCGTGGTTACCCTGCCCGCGTACCTGCTGCGCTTTCAGACCAATCGCGGCCGCGCGAACCGGTTTCGAATCGACTTCGAGTGCGAGAGCTTCGTTCCTCCTTCCGGCATTGAGGCGCCAGGCTCGGGTACCCCTGCGTGCGCATCCAGCGGCACGGATCTCACTGGCCGCTGCACCTGCCGCTACTGTCACAAGCTGCTCGAGCCGCTGGCCGCGGGGTTCGGCCAGTTCGCCGAGGCCGGCACAACGGTGCTCTCGCCCTCGGTGTTCCCGCGCGTGGCCAACAACTGCAAAGGAAGCGCTTCGGCTTTCTGCAACCGCTTCTATGTCACCGATGTCGATGACGCGAACCCCGGCGCACTGCTGCCGTACCAGTACGCCGACGCGGCTCACCCGACGATCGCGCCGGCGCTTGCGGCGGGTCCCAGAAAGCGCGCGAATGAGATCGTCGCCGATGGCACCTTCGCTCGTTGCGCGGTGAAGCGGGTGTTCGCGCGGTTCGTGAAGCGCGACATGCGCGTGGTGGGCGCGGAGTCTGACGAGCTGCTGCTGCTGAACACGCTGGCCGATGGGTTCAAGACGAATGGCTACCGGCTGCCATGGCTCGTCGAGCAGGTGGTCGAGCTTCCGCAGTACCGGAGGGTCCG
>JANOHG010000822.1:0-3324 GCA_031406375.1 Archangiaceae bacterium
CGCGGCCGTCGCCCACGGTCAGGGGAAGGACGACGACCTCAGCAGTGCCTTCGGGCCGCCGCCGGCCCCCAAGGTGTTCGTTTCCGAGCGCAATGTTCCCCCGCCACCCTTACCGCTGGACACGAACGCGCAGCTGCGCGCGACCTTCGAGAGGGACCTTGCCGCCGCCCAGAAGAGCTTCGATGCAGGCGAGCCCGCCGCGGCCCGCGAGCAGCTGGCGATGGTCGAGCTGAGCGCGATCATGCTCGGTGGCCCGAGTCGGGGTCAGGTGCACCGACTGCAGCGCGCTGCCGCGACGAAGCTCAATGACCCAAAAGGGATCAAGGAGGCTGATGCGAAGTGGCTGGCCGCTTGCGGCCCCAATGACGTGCCCGCTTGCCGCGCTGCGGTGCTCGAAATGATCGCCGCTTACGATTCGCCACGGGCCGAGAAGAACCGGGCCGCCGACGTCTGTCTCAGCGCTGCCGAGCTTAGGCCGGGCAAGCTGCCCCCTGCGTGCCTCGCCGGGGCACTCGCGCTGTACAAGAAGGCAGATGACACTCTGATGGTCGCTCGGATCGAGCTGTTGCGCGCGCTCGTTCTCGCCAGCGACCGCAAACAGGCCAAGGCCGCCAAGACGGCGCTGGCGCGGATCGCGGCGGTGATTGACGACCGCAGCGCCACGGTTCGGCGAACGGCCCTCGAGACGCTGTCGCGGCTCGCGCTGGCGGAAGGCGCGGTTGACGACGCCGCCCGGGACGCAATCCTCGCGTCGGAGGCCTGGGCGAGCACGCTTCCGCCCGCCCATCGCGCGTGGGCGCGCAGCCCGGCGCTCGATGCCGCGTGCGGCCCGTACGAAAAGGCCCGCGGCGCGGGCGCCTGCCGAAGGCTCGAGAAGAAGCTGGTCGGCGACTACTTCTTTCACGACTTCTCAAACGAGCACCTCGAGGACGGCCGGCTGATCAGCCACGACAAGCTGGTGATGGTGAACGATCACTACGGAGTGCTGATTCAGAACTGCCTGGCCGCCGAGATTCGGAGCCTCGAGGACAAGGCGGCGGTCACCTACCGGGTGAGGTGGCTGGTGATCAACGACGGCCGCGTCGACAACTTTCACTCGGAAAGCACCCAGCACGAGCAAAGCCGCTTCGTCGTGTGCCTGCGCGAGCAGTTCGGCTACTGGCGCTACCCGCGCCACGACGGAGATCCTCAAGCCATCCAACAGAGCTTCTCTGTGAAGAGCACCACGCGCACCTACGAGGAAACCGGACCGTAGGCCTGAACTGCTAGTTGTCTTCCTTGAGGACCACGTCGGCGAGCACGTCACCGTTGGGCTGCGCCACGCGCTCGACTGCTCGGAGTTTCCTTGAGGCCTTCCAGTGCGGCCGCTTTGAGAAAAGCCGATCGGATGGTAGCCAGCGCAGCCGAAGGGCCACAAGATTCCCCGCAGAGAACATGACCGCGCTGCTTCTACATCTGACCGCCGTTGATCGCCTTGCTGCTCACGCCAGCACACTGCCTCCAGAGTTCGCCCGAGCGATCGGCGAGGATCTCGAGTACGCGCGTTTCGGCGCTGCGCTGCCGACTCTGCCGTGGTTCGGAGGTGTCGTGCTCGGACTTCAGGCCTGGTTTGGCCGCAGCGCTCCCCCGCATTTCAGCCGGCTATTGAAAGAGAAGGCCCCCGTCGCCTTTGGGCTCAAGGCGGCCGAGCTCGTCGCCAATGGCGCGCTGGTGGGTACCGAAGCAGGTCTGGCGTTTCTCGCTGGCTACTTCACTCAGGTATGCGTCTCTCGCGCGCTCGAGCCGATCGCAGCGCGGCTGGTGATCAGCCACCGGCTGCAGAACGAGAGCGAGAGCGCGTGTCGCCAGAGAATCGAGTGGACCTGGTCGCTGTTTTACCTCGAAGAGCTCCACGGGGGGTCGACGGTCGCGACCAGCGCGATTCGCGCGCGGCTGCAGATTCGAAAAGCCAGCGGCCCCAAGGGGATTGGTCGCGGAATGTACGAGCTGATGCGGGTGAGCTCGCGCGAAGCGCTCGGCGAGGCGCCGACGAAGGCGATCGTCGATGGGTGGGTGCGCGGGCTGTACCTGTTCTCGTTGGCGCTCGGCAGTCCGCTCGGACGATTGAAGGCGCTACCCGCTTCGAGGCTGTCGGCGCGCGAGCTGTACCGATCGCCGGGAATCGATGTCTGGAGCGCGGTCGAGGCTGCGCTCAATGAAACGCGGCTTGCGCTGGCGGTGCTTGGGGGGATGATTCGCCGCGGGAGCTTCAGCGCGCGTTCGCGGGCTCGATTTCTCGAGGTGTTGCCCGAAGGCGCTCCGGCGGCGAATCCGATCTTCGCCGAGCCGCGTGTCCCTGCGGAAGGGACGGCTACGGCATCGTAACGGTGACCGTCTGATTAACGGTGGTGAGGTTCACCGTCGCGTGCGCGGGCTGCATCGCGAAGGGGTTGATAACCCACGCCAACGCGTCGACGATTGGGTTTCCTGCCGTCGTTCCCGCAGCTCCGTTGACGAAGACCCGCACGCTGAAGGTGCTGTTCGCTCGCAAGGCCTGCGCGCCAAACGCGCTGGTCAGATCCATCGTCGATGGATCGCGCGCGAAGACAGTCGGCATCAGCACTGCCTGGATCCCGGTGGTGAGGCTGATGTTGCGGGCAGCGATGACTCCATAGGTGAAGCCCGACGTCGGAGCCGCCGCTGCCTTGACGATTGCGGTGCCGGTCATCGTCACCGGGCCGAACGCGTGGTCGGAAATCGCTGTCTCGCCCGCCACGCAGTTGATCGTCTTCAAAGGGTTGGCGAGGAGATTCATCGCGACCCCACCGGCTCCGAATCCGAGCAGCAGCGGCACCACCACATACCGGCCGGGCTTCAAGTCGGTGAGCACATAAGGGTATTCCGACTGCCCCGCGGCGGTGAGGATCCGATAGCCCCCTTGAAGCGTGGTGAGCAGCGCCTGAGGATCTGCGCCGCCCATCAACCCATCGGGGCTCATTGCGGAAATCTGCAGGTTCTGTCCGACAGGAGGGTCGGGCAGAGTAATCGTGCCCGCAATCGTGCACAGGTCCGGCGGTGAGGAGCCCAGGTACAGCCGCACGTTCTCAGCGCTCGCTTTGTAGGGGTCGGTGAAGTCGAGGGTGATCGTCTCGATCATCGATTGAAAATCGAAGAAGGGCGAGAGTTGTCCGTTGTCGTCGCGATCAAGAATCGCCTGAAGCCGATGGGCGCCTTCTGGCAGTTCGGTGTAGATGAATGGAATCTCGACGCCCTTGACCGCCTTCGACAGCGTGGTCGTTTGCGAGTTGCGCGTGACCCCCACCAGCTTTCCGATGCCGTACTCGC
>JANOHG010000823.1:0-4971 GCA_031406375.1 Archangiaceae bacterium
AGGACCCGTCAGCAGGCGCCGACTGGGCCCTGAGGCATCTGCCGCAATGACCTCGGCCATGCTCACTGTGGAACCTGTCGCGTTCGGTGTTGACCGCGCGGCCGAACATCGAGGACGATTTTCGAAGCCGTGGCGGATCAACCAAGCGCGCAACGGCACCCAAGGACCCATGTACGTGAGACTTGTGGCATTGATGGCGTCGCTCTCGTTCTCGGGATGCTTGTGCAGCGCACCGCCCAGTGGAGAGTGCACGGGGACCTGGGGAGGCCAGACGTTCGACAAAGCCGTGGTCGATCCGTCGAGCACGGTGGTGATCGTGAACAAGAAGACCTGCGCCGAGACCACCCAGCTCAAGCGGTACGACGTGTCCTGGGGCGGATCGAAGGTAGGCTTCAAGCTCACGTTCACCAGCGGAGGGCCCACCATCTTGGGCGGAACCACGACTGCGGTGCCTCCGCCCGTGGGCCCTTTCTTGACGTTCTCGGTGACTCCTGAAGTCCCCTCGCCGACGGGTGAGCTGAAGCTCGGCATCAAAGGACTTGGCCGCCGCACCGGCACGCTCACCTTGAGCAACGCGACCGAGTCGCTCAGCTGCTCCTTCGACATGGACTACCAAACCGAAGGCGCGCGAATCAGCTGCGGTGGAAGCAGCGACTTCGACTGAGCTCGCCCGGGGCAGGTGGCTCGGCGCAGCGGTCGTCCACTCGGCGCATCAAGCCGCTCAACTGACGGCAAGGCCCGACGCACTCACGCCGTGGCTGGCGGTGCTGCACCTGGCGGTGATCGCGCTCGCAACCGTGCGCCCTCGGCTCGCGATGGCCGCGCTGGCAATGCTCGGAGTCGTCCAGTGCGCCGCGGCGTTTCCCCGCACCGCGACGCACCTCTTCCTAGGCGTGGCGGTAAGCCTTCTGCTGTGCCTGCTCGACCCAGCCGACCCCGCCGACGCTGCCGCGCTGCGCCGGTCGGCGATCGCGCTGCCCTTAATCGTCTTCGCCTGGAGCGGCCTGCAGAAGGCCATTCACGGCTACTGGTTCTCGGGCGAGCTGCTTGCGTGGACGATCGTCTCGCGCGACGACGTCGCGATCGTGGTGCGGCCGTTGCTCGACGCACCGACGTTGACGCACCTGCAGTCACTCGAGCGCGGGGTCGAAGGCAGCGGGCCGTTTCGGATGCAGGGGCTCTGGGTGATGGTCTCGAATCTCGTGTGGATCTCGGAACTGCTGTCTCCGTTGCTTGCGCTCTGGCACCGGTCGCGCGCGCAGCTGTGGTGGCTGCTGCTGGTCGCGACGTGGGCGATTCAGCTCGTCGCGCACGAGTGGCAGTTCGCGCTGCTGTTCTCGAACCTGCTGCTGTGCGCCGCGGAGCAGCGAGTCCAGCCGGTCGGGCGGGCGCTCACACTGGGGGCGTTGGCCCTGCTTGTGACAGCGCGGCTTACGGGCGTGGGGCTGATGCCAGAGCTGACGACGTGAAGGGCGCGCGCGCGCTG
This sequence comes from Archangiaceae bacterium, assembly GCA_031406375.1. GTDB lineage: Bacteria > Myxococcota > Myxococcia > Myxococcales > Myxococcaceae > JAGSPQ01. The sequence goes on from JANOHG010000823.1 coordinate 1,487, forward strand.
CTGATCTTCATCGCCCTGTGGCCGGCGGTGACGCTCGTCTTGCAGGTGGGCTGGTCGGTCGACCCTTGGAAGCTGATGGGCTTTGGCATGTACGCCGCGCCCGCCAGACGGCTCGACGATGTGCAGCTGTCGCTCTGGGTGAAGCGCGAAGGCGCGTGGCAGCCGCTCGATCCGGCAGTCGTCGCCGAACAGTACGCCCAATTCATTCGCTGGCGCCGCAGCCTGGGCCGGCTGGTCGGCGCCGAAACACTCGCGCGCGCGATGCTTCAGGCGACGCAGGCGGCAGAAGCGCGCGTCGAGGTGCGGCTGCGCAGGTTGGACGCACGCACCGCACGGGTGGTCTTCGACCGCGACGAGCTGACGTTAAAGCGCACAAGCCAGACGGTCTATTGATCGACGCGGGCGCGGTCGGGTGGGCAGCCGAGAATCTCGTCGAGTGCCGGCAGGAATCGTCGGCCAGACGCGGGTCACGGAGCCGGCTGGGTGACCCTCGCCTGCTGAAGCGCGACCTCGGTCTGGGCGAGCAGGCGGCCATTCATCGTCGCCCCCGTCTGGAGGGTGATCGACGTCTTGCAAAGGACGACGCCTTCGAAGTGCGCGTTCGCCCCGACGGTCACCTGGCCAGCGACCTGCCAGAAGATGTTCTTCGCCCGCGCTCCACCGGCGAGCGTGATCGACTTCGCCGAGGACATCGTCAGGTCGCCCGTGGTCTGGAAGATCCACACGTCGTTCGCGCCGCCCGAAATCGTTACGTTTGCGGGCAGGGTGACGGTGCTGGTCCACTTGTAGAGGCCGGGGACGAGAGTCATCCCGCCGATGTTCCCTGTGCCAAGCTCAAGGAAGTCGGGCGTGGGGCGGCTGGCGGCGTCGGTGTAGGCGTTCTCCATGTTGCTGACGGCCGTGGTGAGGTTCGACGGCGTCGGCACGGCGTAGTTGGCCGCGTAGACTTTTCCGACCACCTGGGTCGACGTCGAGAACACGTTCGTCGCGTCTGCCACCAGCGAGAACCCGGTGATGTAGCTGGCCGCTGCCGGGCTGACCGCGAGGTGGCCCGTAATCGCCGAGGCGGGCACACTCGAGACCGCGGTCTTGGCGAGCACCGCGTAATTGCCGGCCGCGCCAAGGCCGACAGGCGCAGGCCCGAGCTTCGGCGTGGTGCCGGTGACGAAGGTCCACGTGTACGGGGCGACGAGCGAGAGTCCGGCCAGGCTCTTCACCCCTGTGGTCACGGTCGCGCTGTAGCTGGTGGATGCGGTGAGAGTGTTGGTCGGATTGAAGATGGTGGTCGAGCCCGCGTGGGTGAATGCCCCGGGGACGACGGTCGCGCCCTGCTTCACCGTGAAGGTGGTCGCGGCGATCGTTGAAGAGTCCATTGCGACGCTGAAGGTCGCTCCGATGTTCGCGTTCAGCGCGACGTCGGTCTCGTTGTTCAGGGGGAAGGTCGAGTACACGGTGGGCGCCACTGCCGTACCGGCGCCGCCACCTGCGCCACCTGCGCCACCTGCGCCGCCCGCGCCACCTGCGCCACCTGCGCCACCTGCGCCACCTGCGCCACCTGCGCCACCTGCGCCACCTGCGCCACCTGCGCCGCCTGCGCCACCGCCACCCGAGCCACCGCCGCTAACAGATCCACCACACGCCGCGAACAGCGACAACGCAGCGCACAACAGGGTCGTTTTCATGGGGGGACGCAGAGCAGCTGCCATGCCACCCAGCATTCGCGCCAGTTGAGGCTTGGAGCTGCCGCCCGCATCGACCAAAGCGCCACACCGCTGCGCATCGCCCCGGCCATTCCAGCCAGCCTCCCGCGAACTCGGGCAAGGATTCAGGCCGTCGCGAAACCCGGGAAGTCGCTCAGCCCCCAGTACAAGACCGCGACGTTCTGGGTTCGTGGTATCGACGCCCATGGAACGATTAAGCCGGTGCGCTCTGGCCCTCTGGCTGCTGCTCGCAGGTTGCGTCCGCACGGTAGCGACGATCGAAATCGCCACGCCCGCCGCGCAGCCGACCTTCGAATCGGAGATCCGGCCGATCCTCGAGCAGCGGTGCGTGGTCTGCCATTCGTGTAACAACGCGCCCTGTCAGCTCAACCTCCAGTCTTTTGAAGGGGTCGAGCGCGGGGCCAGCAAGCAGCTGGTCTACGACGCCACCCGGCTGGTCGCCGCCGCTCCGACACGCATGTTCCAGGACGCGCGCACGACCGCCCAATGGCGCGCACTCAAGTTTTTCCCGGTCGTCTCGCACAGCAGGATCCCGATCGACTCGGTGCTGTACCACTTCGTCGCAAACCGGCGCGCCGACCCGCGCGGTGGAGACTTCGAGGCCGAGAAGGGACTCGGCTGCGTCGAGGGAGCGGACGCGGCCCGGCAGTACCTCGAGGCGCGGCCCGGGCTGGGCATGCCCTACGGGTTCCCACCGCTCGACGACGCGGAGTTCGAGACAATCGGCCGGTGGCTGAGTGCCGGGGCGCCGGGCTCAGAGCCGCAGCCCGCGCCGAAGGCCTCGACCCGCTCGGCGATCCACAAGTGGGAACAGTTCTTCGCCGCCGATGACCTGCGCACCCAGCTCGTCTCGCGCTACCTGTACGAGCACCTCTTCCTTGCTCACCTCTACTTCGCGACCGACGAGCGCGACTTCTATCGCCTGGTGCGATCTCGCTCCGCGGCGCCACAGCCGGTCGACGAGATCGTCACTGTGCGCCCCAACGACGATCCAAAGGTCTCACGCGTCCACTACCGGCTGGTTCGGGTGACCGAGACCATCGTCCACAAGACGCACGTTCCGTTCGCGCTGACCGACGCCAAGCTCAGCCGCTTCAAGGCGCTGTTTCTCGCGCCGAAGTGGACCATCGACACGCTGCCGTCCTGGGAGCCGGCCGTCGCGGGCAACCCCTTCGTCGCGTTCGCCGCCATCCCGGCGAGGGCGCGGTACCAGTTCATGCTCGACGACGCGTACTACCATGTGCGCGCGTTCATCCATGGGCCGGTCTGCAAAGGCCAGGTTGCGCTCAACGTCATCGATGAGCAGTTCTGGATCATGTTTCTCGCGCCGGACTCGGATCTCTCGGTCACCGACCCCGAGTTCCTTCGCGCCACCGCGGAAGATCTGAGCATCCCCGCGGAAGGCAAGGACACCATCGAGGCGTTCTACGGCCGCTTCAAACCCGCCCAGCTGCGCTACCTGAAGAAGCGAAACGAGTTCTACGCGAGCGCGCAGCTCAAGGGCCGCGGGCTGACCGACCTGTGGAACGGGGGTGGTCGCGATCGAGACGCGCTGCTCACCGTCTTTCGCCACTTCGACAGCGCCTCGGTGTCACGCGGCGCGCTCGGCGGAGTCCCGAAGACGGGCTGGGTGCTGGACTACCCGATCTTCGAGCGCATCTACTACGAGCTGGTGGCGGGCTTCAGCGTCTACGGCAACGTCGTGCACCAGCTCGCGACCCGCCAGTACATGGACAACCTGCGCGTCGAGGCCGAAGACGGCTT
>JANOHG010000825.1:0-3692 GCA_031406375.1 Archangiaceae bacterium
CACAATTCGCCACCGTTGATTTGACCCCCATCCGAGGGTCCTGCGTCCGACTTCCCACCATCTGGCCCACACGACGCGGCGGCGGTGGCAAGCACTGCCACCACCACCGACCTCGGCAAGGGGCGCTTCACGCTCACGCGACGATTTCGGCGACGACGCCTGCGCCGACAGTGCGGCCACCTTCGCGGATTGCGAAGCGCAGCTCTTTCTCCATCGCGATCGGCGTAATCAACTCGACCTCAATCGCGATGTTGTCACCCGGCATCACCATTTCGACGTTGTCCGGCAACTTCACCGCACCCGTCACGTCGGTCGTCCGGAAGTAGAACTGGGGCCGGTAGCCTTTGAAGAACGGCGTGTGACGACCACCCTCTTCCTTCGTCAGCACGTAAATCTGACCCTTGAACTTCGTGTGCGGCGTCACACTGCCCGGCTTCGCCAACACCTGTCCACGCTCGAGGTCTTCTCGCTTCAGTCCTCGCAGCAGCGCTCCGATGTTGTCTCCCGCGCGACCTTCGTCGAGCAGCTTGCGGAACATTTCCACCCCGGTGATGACCGTCTTCGCTGTCGGTCGAATCCCGATAATCTCGACTTCTTCTCCAACCTTGATGATTCCTCGTTCGACGCGGCCAGTGGCAACCGTGCCACGACCTTCGATCGAGAACACGTCTTCGACCGGCATCAAGAACGGCTTCTCGATCATTCGCACCGGCGTGGGGATGTAGCTGTCGACCGCTTCCATCAGCTTCAGAATCGACCCTTCGCCAATTTCCGACAGGTCTCCCTCGAGCGCCTTCAGCGCGCTGCCAGGGATAATCGGCGTCTTGTCTCCGGGGAACTCATACTTCTTCAGCAGATCGCGCACTTCCATCTCGACGAGCTCACGCAGCTCGGGGTCGTCGAGCATGTCGACCTTATTCAGGTACACCACGATGTACGGGACGCCGACCTGCCGCGCGAGCAGGATGTGCTCACGGGTCTGCGGCATCGGCCCGTCGGCGGCCGAGACAACCAGAATCGCGCCGTCCATCTGCGCCGCACCGGTGATCATGTTCTTCACGTAATCCGCGTGGCCAGGACAGTCGACGTGCGCGTAGTGCCGATTCTTCGTCTGGTACTCGACGTGCGCGGTCGAGATCGTAATTCCGCGGGCGCGCTCTTCGGGCGCCTTGTCGATCTGATCGTAGGCAAGAAAAGTCGCTCCGCCCGACTTCGCGAGCACCTTGGTGATCGCCGCGGTCAGCGTCGTCTTGCCGTGGTCGACGTGCCCAATCGTGCCGATGTTGACGTGCGGCTTGCTGCGGTCGAATTTTTCTTTGCTCATGTTTAGGTGCCTCTCGTGTGTCGTCAGTAACCGCGAAGTTTGGTGACCAGCGCCTGCGCTACCGTGTCAGGGGGCGCTGCATAGTGGGAAAACTGCATCGTGTACATCGCCCGCCCCTGAGTCCTCGAACGAAGGTCGGTGGAATAGCCGAACATCATTGCGAGTGGTACCTCTGCGTCGATTACCTTTGCGTTGCCTCGATCGTTCATTCCGTTGATCTTCCCGCGGCGCGCCGACAAGTCCCCCATCACATCGCCCATGAACTCGGCGGGCGTCACCACCTCGCACTTCATCATCGGCTCGAGCAACACAGGGCGGGCCTTGTTGCAGGCGTCCTTGAACGCGATCGAACCAGCGATCTTAAAGCTCATCTCGTCCGAATCGACCTCGTGAAACTCGCCGTCGAAGAACTCGACCTTCACGTCGACCATCGGGTAGCCCGCGAGGACGCCGCTCGACAGCCCTTCGAAAACGCCACGCTCGACGGGCTGAATGAACTCTTTGGGGATCTTTCCGTTGGTGATCTGATCGACAAACAGAAAGCCCTTGCCGGCGGGTTGAGGTGACACCCGCAGCTTCACCTTCGCGAACTGGCCCTTCCCACCCGACTGCTTGATGTATTCGCCTGGCGCCTCAGCCGTATTGCTGACCGTCTCGCGGTAGGCAACCTGGGGCTTGCCAACGTTCGCCCTCACTTTGAACTCGCGAAGCAGGCGATCGACGATGATCTCGAGGTGGAGCTCGCCCATGCCGGCGATGATCGTTTGCGCCGTCTCGGGATCGGTGCGAACGCGAAAGCTCGGATCTTCGACCGCAAGCTTCTGCAGTGCGCCGGCCAACTTCTCTTGATCCTCGAGGCTCTTGGGTTCGAGCGCCAAATCGATGACCGGCTCGGGGAATTCCATGCTCGCGAGCAGCACGGGCTGCTTCTCGTCGCACAGCGTTTCTCCGGTGACGACGTTCTTCAGGCCGACAATCGCGCAGATGTCTCCGGCCAGGCATTCTTGCAGCTCGTCACGTTTGTCGGCGCGCATCTGAACCAGTCTGCCCACGCGCTCGCGCTTCCCTTTCGCGGTGTTCCACACGGCGCTGCCGGTGCGCAGCGTTCCGGAATAGACACGGATGAAAGTGAGCGTGCCGAAGGCCTCGCTCATGATCTTGAACGCGAGCGCGGCGAACGGCGCGTCGTCTTTCGTCTCGCGAACGATTGGATTCCCCTTTGGATCGGTTCCCGTTACCGAAGGGATGTCGAGCGGCGATGGAAGAAAGTCGACCACCGCATCCAGCAGCGGCTGAACCCCTTTGTGCTTGTACGCCGACCCACACAACACCGGAAACACCTTGAGCCCGATGCATCCCTTGCGAATGCCTGCGCGAATCTGCGCCTCGGTGATGTGGATCCCCTCGTTGTCGAGGTATTGCGCCATCAGCCCGTCGTCGAGCTCGCAGACCTGCTCGAGCATGCGCGACCGCCAGGTCTTCGCGCTCGCGGCAAACTCTTCGGGAATCTCGACCAGCTCATACTTGCTGCCCTGTACGTCGTCCTGAAACACGAGCGCCTTCATCCGGATGAGGTCGATCACCCCGCGGTGATTCTCTTCGGCGCCCAGCGGAAGCTGGATGACCAACGGGGTGGCTCCCAGCCGTTCGCGAATGCTGGTGACCGACATTTCGAAGTCGGCACCCACGCGATCCATCTTGTTGACGAAGCAGATCCGCGGCACGTTGTACTTGTCAGCCTGCCGCCAAACCGTCTCGCTTTGCGGCTCGACCCCATTCACTCCATCGAACAGCGCGACCGCGCCGTCGAGCACCCGTAGGCTCCTCTCGACCTCGATGGTGAAGTCGACGTGGCCCGGCGTATCGATGATGTTGATCCGATGTTTTTGATCGTCCCTCGTCCAGAACGCGGTGATCGCGGCAGACGTGATCGTGATCCCCCGCTCGCGTTCCTGCACCATCCAATCGGTGGTGGTGGTGCCCGAGTGCACCTCGCCCATCTTGTGGATAGCGCCCGTGTAAAAAAGGATCCGTTCAGTCGTGGTGGTCTTGCCCGCATCGATGTGGGCCATGATCCCGATGTTGCGGTACCGCTCGAGTGGGTATTCCCGGGGCATGACGAGTCCGTGATTTTCCGTGGTGCGATCAAAAAGAAACAGGCGCCGCTTTCGCCTGAAATTTCGGCGGAAGCAAGCGCCTGTTTGAACAACAGTACGACGGAAACTACCAGCGGTAGTGGGCGAACGCCTTGTTGGCTTCCGCCATCTTGTGCGTGTCTTCGCGCTTCTTCACCGCGCCACCGCGCAGGTTGGCCGCGTCGAGGATCTCGGCCGCCAGCCTCTGGGTCATGCCGCGCTCGGGGCGCTTG
>JANOHG010000876.1:0-6136 GCA_031406375.1 Archangiaceae bacterium
CTCGACACCTGGGCAGCGAGCGCCGCCGGAGCGTTCACGCATTCTGAGAACAACCTCTACACGGCCGACGCGTTCATCGACTACATGAACCACCTCAAGCCCGATGGCGTGCTGTCGATGACGCGCTGGTACGGCCGACCACCAATCGAGTTCTTCCGGCTCGCAGGCCTGGGCCGGGAAGCGCTGACGCAGCGCGGAATCGCCGAGGCACAACAACCCCAGCACTTCTATGTCGCTGCGGACAATCGAATGGCGACGATGCTGTTGAAGGCGTCGCCCTTCACCGCCGAAGAAGTCGCCAAGCTCGACGCAGAGGCGCAGGCTTCGCAGCTCGCGGTGCTGTTTCGGCCTGTCGGCCAGCCCGGAGCAGATCCCTCGCTCGCCGAGTACTTCAACACCAGGACTGCGGTGCTGTATCCACAGCTGCCCTACGACATCAGCCCCGTCACCGACAACCGGCCATTTTTCTTCTACACCGTGCGCGGAGACGACTTCATTGGGCTGCTGGGGAAACTGGGGGGAATGGAAAAGAACAACCTGGGGCTCGCCATCCTTCAGCTGGTGCTGATTGTCTCGACGCTGCTGACGATCTTCCTCGTGCTGCTGCCGCTGCTGCTCTTCCGCGGCGGTGCGCTCGCGAAGGACAAGGGCCCAAAGCTGCGCACGCTCGCCTACTTTCTGTGCCTAGGGTTCGGCTTCATCCTCGTCGAGCTTGGGCTGATGCAGCGGTTCATCCTTTTCCTGGGCCACCCGATTTACGCGCTTGCGGTCGTGCTCGCGACGCTGCTGGGCAGCTCGGGCGTTGGAAGTGCGCTGTCGTCTCGGCTGGTCGACAAATTCGGAGTAAACGGCGCGATCACCCGCGTGGTTCGTGCGCTGGCGATCGTGCTGGTGGGTTACGCCCTCGGGCTGGGCGCGATCTTCAATGCCCTGCTGGGGTTGCCTTTGGGCGCGCGCGTCGTCATCTGCGTCATCCTGGTCGCGATCCTCGGGGTGTTGATGGGGGTGATGCTTCCGTTGGGGGTGCGCGCAGCGAACGTGTACGGCCAAGACATGGTCGCCTGGGCCTGGGGCCTCAACGGCGCCGCGAGCGTGGTCGGCTCGACGCTGTCGCTGATCGTCTCGATGCACTTCGGGTTCACTGCGACGCTGATGCTCGGCCTCGCCGCCTACGTCATCGGAGCGCTGGTGATTCCGAGCGCGGTCAGCGGGCGGGTGAGCACGGTGTCAGCAGCTGCTGCATCCGCAGAACCTGCGGTTTAGTCGTCCGCGTTTTGCTGCGCGCGGTGCATCTGCAGCAAACTGGTGAACGGCTTTCTCAGCTGGGTCGCTTCCGCGTCAACCCTCGTGGACCAATCGATTCGCAAGACAGCTATATCGTCGCTCGTGCGCGCTGCGGCCTTGCTCCTGACAGTTGTCGGATGCTCCCACCAAGAGGGCGAGCCGCTGTCACAATGGAAGCTCGTAAGCACCGATGGAGCACCCACCATCGAGCTTCCGGCTGCGTTGGCCCTTCCTGATCGCGACACGGCCTTCGTGCTCGAGCGGAAGTGGACACCGCCCACCCGACCGGCCTTGGCTGTGTTCGAGCTTGTCCTTCAAGGGGTTCAGGCCCCGGCTTCGCTCGAGGTCGACGGTGTGCGCGCTCAGCTAATCCGAGACGGCTTTGGCATCGCGCCTGGCGGCCTGCGCACCGTGGTGCCGCAGCGTTTTAGCATTCCGCACAGCGCAAGCGGCGAGCCGCGCACGCTGCGGTTGCGCCTGGAAAACACCTGGTACCAAGCACGCTGGGTTGAAGGCGTGCCGCGCGTCATTGAGGCGGGTGTGCTGACGCGCAAAGAGAACATTGCGCTGGTCGCGAATCTGAACGCCGCGTGGCTGTCATTGGGCGTCACCATTCAGGTCGGGGTGATGTTCCTGGCGGTGTTTTTGTTCGGCGGAAGACGCTCAGCGTACCTGTGGTTTGGCGTGCAGGCGCTCACCACGACGGTCATTCCCTTGTACCAGCTGGGGTACACGCAGACGCTGTTTGGGGCCTGGGAAGGAGGGGCCTACGGGGCATTCTTGGCCGTCGGCAACACGGTCGGTGTGCGCTTCTCGCACGAATTCTTCGGTCTGAAGCGCCCTCACCCAAGCCTGTGGCTTGCGACATTGGTCGGTGTGGTCGTGCCGCTACTGCTTCAAGGTCCTTTCGTGTTCACGCCCTATGGCGCGCCACTGATCAACCTGCTGATCTCGCTGTCTGTCGCCTATCAAATCCTCCTGTGCACTCGCCTCTGGATTCAACGTGGTCTGGATGTGCGGGTGGCCTTGTTCGGCCTCTCTTGGCTGATCCTGGCGGCGCTGGCCACGGCCGACCAGCTCGCCTGGTGGGGCATTGCGTCGCCGCTCGAAGGGGCGCGGGTTGGCGCGTTAGGCATCGCGGCATTTGCATTTCTGCAGTCGATTCTGGTGGCCAATCACTACCGCGTCAGCCTCGATTCGGGAGACTCGCTTAACCAGAAGCTCGAGGAACGCTTACGCGATCTCGTGCACCGCAAAGCCGAGGTCGACATGCTCAACACGCAGTTGCGCGTGCAGGTGCAGGAACGCTCACAACAGATGTTTCTTGCCCTGTCCTTGGCCGCGTCTCGTGGTGTGGCGCCAGTGCTCGAAGCAGGGCAGTTCATCCATGGGCGATACCTTGTGCTCGGCCGCCTTGGCAGCGGCGGCATGGGCTATGTGTACCGCGTAAAGCGCGAGAGTGACGGACGCATGCTGGCGCTCAAGGTGGCGCACAACGTCGATGGCGTCTCCCTCGCGCGCCTGGCGCGCGAGGCCACCATGATCGCTCGCATCGCCCATCGTCATGTCGTCGAGTTGGTCGATGTGGACGTCGCGCCCGAAGGATTCGCCTATCTCGCGATGGAGATCGCGGCAGGGACGACGCTTGGCGAGCTCGACGTGAACAACCGAAGTCAACGCTGGTGTCTGGACCTCCTTGACCAGGTGCTCGATGGACTGTCGGCGCTCCACGAACTGGGCATCGTCCATCGTGACCTCAAACCCTCGAACGTCGTCGTGGAAGACGACGGCGACGCGCCACGCGTTAAGCTCATCGACTTTGGCATCTCGCGCGAACCGAGCCAGACAGCTCCGCTGGTAGCCGACGCCACGGCTCAGGTTGGATACCAACTTGCGACCCAGGCCGACGACACGATCACCATCGGCTTCGGCCCCACGCCTAAATCTCACTCGAGCAGTCTGACGCGAGACGGCCTGCTCGCTGGGACTCCTGCTTACATGGCGCCCGAGCTCGCGCAGGGGGAACGCGCCGCGAGCGCAGCGTCCGACATGTTTGCGTTTGGGGTGATGGTCTATCGGGTCTTCATGCACTGCTACCCGTTCGCCGAACCCGCGATCACCTGCATGCTGCGCGGCGACGAGCAACCGCCACCGGCGTCGCTGCAGCTCGCCTGGATGAATCTGAGCTTACGCGAGGGGGTTGAGCGGGCACTGTCCAGAATACCCCAGAAGCGTCCCACTGCGTTCGAGCTGCGCGGCCTCATCGCCGAAGCCCGCGCGGGCAATGCGCCGCTGCTTGCGGCCGGAATAGCCGAGCCAGCCTGATCGCGCATCGCGTCGAACCGATAAGACATTCAAACGGGCTTTCGGTCGGTGGCCCAGCAGACCTCACCTGGCGGCACACTCGCCGTTGCGTGCCGGACTGGGTGGCGTAATGTCCCGCCGAATTTACCCTCTGGAGGCACCATGAGTCGCATTCGTCTCGCCGCCGTATTCCTGTCGTCGCTGATTCTCACCGCGTGTTCGGCATCGTCTTCTGGCAGCGGCAGCGGCGGAGGCAGTGCGACAGGCGGAGGCAGTGCGACGGGCGGAGGCAGTGCCGACGCAGGTGTGGCGGAGTACTCGTATTGCCAGGGCAAAAAGGGCCCGGTACTCGATTTCATGCCGGGGCAGGAGCAGGCCATCCAGGACGCGATCAACACCCTGATCGAGTGCAGCACGCTGCGCTTTGCGGCCGGCACCTACACTTTCAACAACACGATTACCGTGCGGAGCAAGGGCGTCTCGATGATCGGCGCCGGCAAGGGCCTCAAGGGCGGCCTTTCCGGAACCGCGACCAGCACCGCCTTCGTCTTTACCGGTGCGGTCAGCAACAGCAACGGAGTCGATCACGTCGGTGATTGGTTCACCATTCGCGGGCTGGCGTTGATCAACGCCAAGAAAGACGCGCTGAGGATCGAGTCGTCGACCAACGTGAAGATTCAAGCCGTGCGCACCGAGTGGGCGACGCCGAATTCACCCAACAACGGCAAGTACGGCATCTACCCGGTGAAGTCGACCAACGTGCTGGTCGAAGACTGTGAGGCCTACAACGCCGCCGACGCGGGCATCTATGTCGGCCAGACGACCCGCGCCATCGTCCGCCGCAACACCGCTAAGCAGAATGTGGCGGGAATCGAGATTGAGAACACCAAGTTCGCCGACGTCTACGACAACCTCGCCGAGGACAACACGACCGGCCTGGTCGTGTTCGACCTGCCTGGCAACCCCATCTCGGGCACCGATATCAGAGTCTTCAACAACACCATCAAGAACAACAACCGGCCCAACTTCGCGGCGATCAGCGCTTCCTCGAGCACGGTGAGTCAGGTGCCCGCGGGCACCGGCACCTTCGTCCTCGCCAGCCGTCGGGTCGACGTCACCGGAAACACCTACGAAAACAACAACAGCGTGGACTTCGCTTTGCTCAGTGGCTTGGCGATCGAGCCGAGTCCTGCCAAGTGGGCCGCGGGCGGCTTCAACTTCTCGTCCTCCGACGTCTGGGTGCACGCGAACACGTTCGTCGGCGGCAGCGGCGACAGCGTGGACAACGGTGCCCCAAGCCCAACCCTGCGCCCCCTGGGCGTGCTCTTCACGGCCATCTACCAAACCGAGGCCGCGTTGGTGCCCGACGGCGGCGGCGTGGTGGAAGCAGTCGTCTGGGATGGCATCGACCCGATGGGGGCCGACAACTTCACCAACGACGTCAACCTCTGTGTCGACTCCAACACGGTGCAGCTGGGGGTCGCCGACATGGTGGCAGACCTCAACTTCCCCGGCGTGACTCCCAAGCTGTCGCCCCGCGATGGGGGTGCACCCGACCCGGTCGGCGCGTACCAGAAGACCCGCCACTACGCCCAAGGCGCCGCTCCTTTTGCTTGCGCAGGCTTCGCGCCGGCCATCGCGACGGTGGTCTTGCCGCAGTAGGCTTTTTTCCTCGTGCGCTTTAGTTTTGCACTGCTGGCGTTCCTCCTCGGTTCCAACTGTGGGGGGCGCCCGATTGAGCCCGATGCGGGTAGTCCCGATGCGGGTAGTCCCGACGGGGGCGGCGGTGACGCAGGCCCTTTCGATGGTGGGCCGCCAGACGCAGGCCGCGACGCGGGGGTGCGACTGCCCGATGGAGGCCTTCCTCACTTGGTGGTGCCCGCGAAGCTGTCGAAGTTGGGCCTCTTCCTGACGGTGCCGATCGTCGACGGCGGGCTCCAGTTCGCGCCCGACTTGTTTCCCTACGAGCTCTCGACCGCGCTCTTTTCCGACTACTCGGTGAAGACGCGGGCGCTGCGCATCCCCGAAGGGGCCGCTTCATGGTCCGACCAGGAAGTGCTCGAGTTCCCGGTCGGCACCATTCTCACCAAGACCTTCGCCTACCCAGCGGACTTCCGGGCGCCGTCGCAGAACATCCGGGTGCTCGAGACGCGCCTGCTGGTGCGTCAGCCCACCGGCTGGGAGGCCTTTCCGTTCGTCTGGGACACCGCGCAGCAAGAGGCCACCTATGCGCCTGGCGGGCGGGTGCTCAACGTCACCTTCCTCGACACCGACGGTGGCACCGTCGACACGCCCTACGTGGTGCCTTCGAAGAACCAGTGCCAGGAATGCCACCACCTGGTCGGCGAGGGCAGCCAGCAGGTACTCACCCCAATCGGACCCAAGGCGCGCTACCTCAACCTCCAGCACACCGTGGGCGGAGTCACCAAGAACCAGCTCGAGCACCTCGCCGAACTGGGCAAGCTCACCGGTCTGCCCGTGCCCGCCCAGCGGCCCCGTGCCATCGACGCGTTCCTTCCTTCAGATGGCACGCTCGAGGAGCGCGCGC
>JANOHG010000906.1:0-1924 GCA_031406375.1 Archangiaceae bacterium
CAAGCGCATCTCGCTGCTCGGATCGACAATGGGGAGCAAAGGCGACCTGTTCCGGATTCTTCAGCTCGTCGAGGAAGGGAAGCTCAAGCCGGTCCTCGATCGTGTTTTGCCGCTGGAGGATGCGGCACACGCCCACCAGGTGCTCAGCAACCGTCAGAGCTTTGGCAACGTCGTCCTTAAGGTGAGCTGACTAAAAATGCCCAACGTCTTCGTCGTCGACGCAGTTCGTACTCCGATTGGCAAACACAACGGCGCGCTGCGAACTGTTCGCGCTGACGATCTTGGGGCAATCGCGATTCGCGCGCTTCTTACCCGCACCGCAGTAGAAGGCGCGAAGATCGACGAACTGTACTTCGGCTGCGCCAATCAGGCGGGCGAAGACAATCGAAACGTGGCCCGCATGGCGCTGCTGTTGGCGGGACTTCCCGAGTCAGTTCCCGCGGCGACCGTCAATCGACTGTGCGGCAGCGGGCTCGAGGCGTTGATTGTCGGTGCGCGCATGATCCAGGCGGGTGAAGCGGAAATCGTCATTGCAGGCGGCGTCGAGTCGATGACCCGCGCTCCGTGGTCGATGCCGAAGCCGGCCGACGGATTTCCGACTGGCAAGGTCGAGCTCTTCGACACTTCGCTGGGCTGGCGGTATCCGAATCCAAAGCTGGCAGCGCTGTTCCCGCTCGAGCAAATGGGTGAGACAGCCGAGAACGTCGCCGAGCAATGGAAGATCTCTCGAAGCGATCAAGACGCGTTCGCGCTTGGGTCGCACCAGCGCGCCGTCGCCGCGCAAGCCGAAGGTCGCTTCGCCGCTGAGATGGTGCCGGTCGAGATTCCGCAGAAAAAAGGCCCCACCGTGGTGGTGAGTGTGGACGAAGGCCCGAGAGCCGATACGACGATTCAGAAACTGGCGTCGCTGAAGGCGGCGTTTCGCGAGGGAGGCACGGTGACTGCGGGCAACTCGTCGACGCTCAACGATGGCGCCTCGGCGGTGTTGCTGATGAGCGAAGCGGCGCTGGCTGCGTCGGGTAAACAGCCGTTGGCGCGCTACGTCTCGAGTGGAACCGCGGGGGTGAGCCCTCGGGTGATGGGCGTCGGCCCGGTGCCCGCTTCGAAGAAGGCGTTACAACGCGCGGGCTGGACCGCTGGCCAGCTTGACTTGATCGAGGTCAACGAAGCCTTCGCGGCCCAGTCATTGGCGTGCGTGCGCGACCTGGGCCTCGATCCGACCCGGGTCAACGTCAACGGAGGAGCGATCGCGCTGGGTCACCCCCTCGGTTCGAGCGGCGCACGCATTGTCGCGACGTTGCTTCACGCGATGAAGGCGCGCGCAGCAAAGAAGGGCCTGGTCACGATGTGCGTTGGCGTCGGCCAGGGAATTGCCGCCACTTTCGAAGCAGCCTGAAAAGGACTCTCATGAACGACAAGCGCGATTGGACGAAGCCATCTGACAAGCCGTTGGTGGAATACGCGGGAAGCGATGGCATCGCGCTGTTGACGCTTTGCGATCCACCGGCAAACACCTACAGCTACGCAATGATGCGGCAGCTCGACGATGCGATCTTACGCGCACGTTTCGACGAGGCCGTGCATGTGATCGTGATCACCGGCTCGGGGCTCAAGTTTTTTTGTGCATCATTCGACAGCGGCACAACGGCTGCCTTACGCAGACCCGCCTCCAACCAAAGCGCGACGCCAACGTGCAGCGACTTGCCCGGCAGCTGTGCGGCGATAGTAAGCCAACCAAGTGGAATAGGCCCGCGAAGAAACCTTTGGCCTTTTGAGATGCACAAAAACAGTGCCGTTGCTTAACTGCTGCTGCACAAAATGATGGCTGCCTTGTGTACCCTGCTCTTCGGCGGCAAAGGCCGCGAACACAACGGATTGGTTCCAGGTGCGCGAACTCAACACACGGGCCAGTTCCAGCAGAACG
>JANOHG010000989.1:0-2051 GCA_031406375.1 Archangiaceae bacterium
CGTACGCATGCCCTCAACTGACCCATTGTCCGGCCCCCCTCCATAACGCGAAATACGACCATCGCCCTGTTGCACGATGAAATATCCTGGGCCGTACGCATCAGACGCGTATGAGTAGACTCGGACATACGTGTCTTTTTCCGTCCGGTATTCCGCGCCATCTTTCCCGTAGACACCGGAAACAACCATCAATCGCATCCCGTCAAGACAGTAGCGATCGCCGTCCTTGTCATTCCGAAACTCAATCGCTTCGGACTCCCCATCAAGGCTGTGTGTTTTAGAGCAACGGCTGATTCTACTCAAACCCTTCAGCGAGAAACCGACGCCGAGGTCTCCATTGGGGCTGTGGCTGTCATATTGAATCGAGAGTTCAGGTTGAACGCCGGCGCGTCCGGGGGGCACCCACAACGGAATCGCATAGCGGGCGGCGCCACTGGGTGACACGGAGGCAGCGCCCCGAATGCGGTCGATTGCAAGGCCATCCGAATCGACCTCGGTCGGAAGAACAACCGAGTCGGGAAGGTCCAGAGACGCTTTCTGTTCGCGCCTCTCGTTGTCTTCGATTGGCGCATTCTCGGCGTCGCCAATGCAAGACGAGAACGAGAGCAATAGAAAAACTGCGAGAGCCAACCGACCACAGACACTTCGACAGAAGAACAACTGGAGGACAGTTGAGACGGACGTTGCGCTCTGCTTGAGTTCGCGGATCATTTGCGACCGGCCTTTGTGCGTAAAAATATGCTAAAATAGCGAGGAACCGAAGTTTCACCCGGTAGCAAACCAAGCACAGCATGTCAATTTTATGTTGTGAGGGTCTTGCTGGCGCGAACCGTGTCGACGCCGCGCACGCGCACGTTCCGGCGCAGACGGGTAGCGTCAAATCCATCAGCGCTGGCAAACGTCGAGTCATTCGCGAAGGGCCTTCGATGTATCCGAGGCCGGTGAGTGGTGGTTGCCAGACACAGCGAAAGCGATGGCCTTTCTGGTGCAGCAGAACCCCTCGCGCGAGGCGGAGATGGCGGCGCAGCAGGTTGGGCGATTGCCGTACTCGCGCAGCAGCTTCGAGCGCGTCGCTCATGCAGTGGGCACGCTGTACGACGCGGTGCACGCCGAGGTGGAAGACGCGCTCATCGAGTCCTATCAGGTGCCCAAGGATGCCCGGAGCGTGAGCGCGGGGCTGGACCGGGTCAGCGTGCCGATGGAGGAGCCGAAGAAGCGGCCCGTCGGACGTCCCGCCAAAGACGCACCGGAGAACCCGGTCGAGAGGTCGACCGGCAGTTCGGCAACTGCGCGGCCTCAGGACTGAGCTGAGCGTGGCTGTGCGGCGTCACTCTCAAAACCTACGTTGGTGGCCGCGCCGTGCTTCGCTTACGGCAACGGCCCAAACCCGGCATCCTTGGTGTTCGGCACCGAGAACGTTCCCGTCAACGTGCGACCCTGACCCAGATCTCCGCCGACCAACTCGAACAACATCGAGAAGTTTCCCTTCGAGGGCCTGCCCTCGAGGCCCAGTTCGGTAATCACGATGTCGCCCTTCTTCACGTTGGGAAAGGTGCGCACGGCTTCTCCTCCCGGAATGCGGGCGACCGCGGTGCGCTGATGACCCGGTTCGGACTCGCCTTCGAGAGGGATTTTGACCGGCGGGCGAAGATCAAGCGTTCCACCGTCTGGCGCCTTGGTTGACACCACCACCCGCGCGACGACATCGAGGAAGGTGCCGCGGTTCGCGTAGTACGTCACCTGCACCGCGAAGTCGTTTCGCAGAACTTCGACCTTCGACACGGTGAGAGGAAAAAGCTCACCGACGCTTCCACCCAAAGCGTTGTCGGCCCCGCACCCCGACAGCGCCAAACTAACAACAAGCACGCGAATAAAACTCTTCACGGCTCTAGCGCTCCACGGCGAGGCGGATCTTCTTCGTCTTTGGCACCCGATACGTCACGAACCGCTTCCCGTTGGCAAAGAAACCTATCTTCGGCAGGTATCCGCCTGCGACATCGACTCTCACACCTGTCCAGTTCGTCTCGATGCGCTGGGTGATTCGAAGCTCG
>JANOHG010001008.1:0-1131 GCA_031406375.1 Archangiaceae bacterium
GGCCGCTACGGCCAGCTGACCTACATCCATTGCTACCAGGGCCAAGTCAAGAAGGGCGACTTCATCACCAACTGCAGCAATCAACTGAAGAGAGTGAAGATTCCCCGCATCGTCCGGATGCACAGCAACGAGATGAACGACATCGAGACCGCGCGCGCAGGCGACATCGTCGCGCTGTTCGGCATCGAGTGCGCCTCAGGCGACACCTTCACCGATGGCAAGCTTCAGGTGACGATGACCTCGATGCACGTGCCGGACGCGGTGATCTCGCTCGCCGTCGCCCCGAAAGAGCGCGCTGCGACCGCCAACTTTTCGAAGGCGCTCAACCGATTCACCAAGGAAGACCCCACCTTCCGCGTCCACCGCGACGAAGAGTCCGCGCAGACAATCATCAGCGGAATGGGCGAGCTCCACCTCGAAATCTACATCGAGCGGATGAAGCGCGAGTACCAGTGCGAAGTCATCGCGGGCAAGCCGCAGGTCGCGTACCGCGAGACGATCACCCAGAAGGGCGAGTTCTATTACACCCACAAGAAGCAAACGGGCGGCTCAGGCCAGTTCGCTCGCGTCTGTGGCTACCTCGAGCCGCTTCCGGCCGATGCAGTCGAAACCTACGAGTTCGTCGACGAAGTGTCGGGCGGCGCCATTCCCCGCGAGTTCATCCCCGCGTGCGACAAGGGCTTCAAGATGGCGGTCGAAAAGGGCTCGTTGATTGGCTTTCCGGTGTGGGGCGTTCGGTGCGTCGTCAACGACGGCGCTTTCCACGCGGTCGACTCGTCTGAAATGGCGTTCAAGACGGCAGCGCTGATGGGCTTTCGCGAAGGGTACGCCGCCGCCAAACCCGTCATTCTCGAGCCGGTGATGAAGGTGGAAGTCACCGCGCCCGAAGAATTCCAGGGCTCGGTCGTTGGCCAGCTCAACCAGCGCCGCGGCACGATTTTGGAAACCTCGAACGCCGAGAGCTACCTCACCGCGGTCGCCGAAGTTCCGCTCAACAACATGTTCGGCTACTCGACCGACCTTCGCTCGGCGACGCAGGGCAAAGGCGAGTTCACGATGGAGTTCGCGCGCTATTCGGCGGTTCCCAAGAACGAGCAGGAAGAGATGATCAAGAAGTACAAAGAGAAGCAG
>JANOHG010001022.1:0-6867 GCA_031406375.1 Archangiaceae bacterium
AGTCCAGCGGCGCTTTCTTCGGCATCCCCCTCTGCTGATCCAAAGTCGCCGCGCTTTCAAGCTGTAAGTGCATGTTTCAATTGGTCGCGATCACACCCATTGGGATGCGCTCACTTTCGGTTCTTGTCGGGTTGTGTAGCCTGGCGTGCTTCGCTGAAGAGCCGTACGAGGTGTTCGTCGACCGCGGAGAAACGTACCTGCGTGCGGGCACCGCGATGGGCTTGGAGCTGGGGTCGATGGTCATTGTCTGGGGCGATCTGATTCCGACCACCAAGGAACGCCGGCGGGCAGGAACTGGAACGGTGATGGAGGTCTGGGCTTCTTTGGCGCGAATCAACCTCGACGACGCCGCGCGTGCCGACAAGGCGGCCAAGAAGTACGCCTCGTTCGCAGCCAAGCAACCGCCTGGTGCGCCGCTCTTTCCACCTGTGGCCGCTGTTGATGCGCTGCCACCACCGCCTGCGCCACCGGCGGCTGCGCCAAGCGGAATTCTGCGCGGTCGGGCGACGTACAAAGGGGCAGGCCCGTGGATGGTGCTGGCGCTTTTCAACGACGAAGCGTTCGACTGGACCAAGTGCACCGTCTCGTTACCGGGAAATCTCTTCTACTCACTAAGCCACCTGAAGGCGGGCGACCGTGAGTCGATCGCTCTGTCGAACTTCGTTCAGCAGGGTCCCGACCGCGAGGTTCGCAAGGACTCGGTGACGGTGCGGTGTGCGCAGGGCGCGTCTAAATTCATGTTCCCACGAGACTGAACCTATGCTGCGCGGATGCTCGTCGCACTCGCCCTGTGTTCCAGCCTGGCCGCCCTTCCCAGCGGCCCTGAAGCGAGCCCGCGGGAATCATCGATTCTCGACGCACCCCGTTCGGCGCGCTTGGTGGTCGATGCCGATGACGTGGCGGATGCACCCGTCGATCGGCTCACCCACAACCAGCTGAAGCACGAGCGACAGCGGTTGGTCGAAGAATTTCCGACTCTCACCGGCCCCATTGTTCTGCTGGCAGTCGGCGGGAGCGGCATCTTCGCCTTCGGGGGTCTCACCTACTACTTCGCCGTCCTGACTTCGCGGAGCACGAGTTTAAGCGCTGTGGGGCTTGGAATACTCGCCGTCTTCACCGGCGCGCTGGCCGCCGTCGCCATCGCCGCTGCCATCGTGGGCATGGTGTTCTTGCTTCGCCAGAACAACCGACGTGACGTCTACGCAAGGCGCGGCGATGAGGTCGACGCGCGGCTCGAGGCGATCGCGTCGGGACGCGTCGTGCCCTTGCCGGAACCGGCAGAGCTGGCAGAGCTGGCAGAGCTGGCAATCGACCGCGACGTTCGGCTGCTTCGAGAACGCCGGCCAGGGCTCGGCTTGCCATTCGGGTTGTTGGGTGGCGGGGCCGGAGCGACGGCGTACGTGATGATCGGCTTTCTGGGTGGCTCGGTCGCCACTGCCGCCTATCCCATCTATATCGGGGCTGGGGTCGCCGCTGCCGCGCTCGTTGTTACTGGCACGATCTTGCTCGTTCAACGACTGCACGCTCGCTCGGCGATCGACAGACAGATCGACGAGCTCGACCGAAACGGTTCGTATGATGACGGCCTCGGGTCACCGCCTCCGATGCCGCCGCCAGCGATCGAGGATTCGATTCCGGGCGGTCAGCTTCCACCACCCCCACCTCCTCCAAGTGCCTGGGCGCCGCCGCCTGCGCCAATCGCCCTGAGCTGGGCGGTGTCGTTCTAAGCTGATGGGTGCTGCGTTCGAACGGCAATTCGAATGACGGCGAACAACGCCAGCCAGCGGTTGTTGCAAGACCACATCGAGAAGGATGCGCCGCTGCGCGAGCTGTCGGTTGCGACGTTCATGAGTGGGATTACTGTCGTCTGCACGGCTCTGGCGCTCGCGCTCGCCCCATTCATCGGATGGCAGCTGTCGATTTCGCTGGCGGTGTTTCTCGCCACCCTCACCGTGTATTACCTGGTGCTGCGGTTTCGCTTGCGACGGGGTTGGTATCGCCCGGCGATTGCGTGGGTCAACGTCGCGATCGAAGTCTCGGCACCGGCAGTGATCTTCCTCGTCGATGCGCGCTTGAAGGGTTCTGCGTATGCGCTCACTGCCCCACCCCTGGTGATTTGGGGCACGCTGGTTGCTCTTTCGGGCCTGCGCGGCAGCCAGGCGCTCGCGATTGGCGCCGGAGCAATCGCTTCCCTCGAGTACCTGTTGCTCTATGTCTTCGTGGCGCTGCCGAGCCTGTCGCCCGAAGCGTTGGTCACGCTGCAGCCGGCGTTGTTCATTCCCCGCGTCGTCTTGCTGTTCTGCTCGGGGTTGATCACCGCGGTGTTCGTCAACCACCTCAACCGCCGCGCCGAAGACGCGCTGCGCGCGGTGCGAGAGCGCGATTTGCTGGGCAAGTACCTGCTGCACGAACGCATCGGTTCGGGCGGAATGGCCGAAGTCTTTCGTGCCACCTACAGCCCCGAAGGAGGCTTCGAGAAGACGATCGCGATCAAGAAGGTGCTCTCGAGCTTCGCCGAGGACGAGGCGACGATCGCGCTGTTCCGCGCGGAAGCCGACCTTGGCAGCCGGTTGAACCACCCCAACATCGTTCAGGTGTTCGACTTCGGTCGGTTCAAGGACACCTACTTTCTCGCGATGGAGTTCGTCGACGGTTTGACGCTGCAGCGCTTGCTGCGACCGTTCAAGGGCACCGGTCTTCCGTTGAACGCGGTGACGTTCCTCGCCGTCGAGGTTTGCCAGGCGCTTGAGTACCTGCACCGGCGGCGTGGGCCCGCGGGCGAGCAGCTCAACCTCATCCACCGCGACGTCAATCCATCGAACCTGCTCGTCTCGATGCAGGGCGACGTGAAGCTGACGGACTTCGGGATCGCGCGCGCCGCGACCGCCAGCCGCCCAGCCCTCACCCAGGTTGGCGTCGTTCGCGGCAAGCCGGGGTACTTCGCGCCCGAGCAGCTGGGGGGTGATGCGATTGATCCCCGGGTGGATCTGTTCACGCTTGGGATCACCCTTTGGGAAGCGATCGTCGGCGCTTCGATGTTCCCCACCACCTCAGACGAGGCGTCACTGTCACTCGTCCATTCCCAAGCGATCTCGCCACCCTCGAAGTTGCGCGCGGGGGTTCCCCCAGCACTCGATCAGATCGTGCTGGCGCTGCTCGAACGCGAGCTTTCGTTGCGTACTCCAACCGCCGCCCTGGTCCTGAAGCAATTGCTCGCACTGACCGGCGCCGCAGCACCCTACCCCAATGGCCAGGCAGAGCTCGCTCGCGCAGTGGTTTTCGCAACCGGGGAGCGCGAACGCGAACGACAAGCGCACGCCGAGCTCGACCTGGATCCCAGCGAGTCGAAGACGAAAAAGTAAACTGGGAGGATCGTGCCGCCCAAAGCGGACACGATCCTCCCAAATTGAGGTGCTGCCTAAGCCTTTGCAGTGAGCGGCTTCTGAACGAGCACAACTTTGTAGGTATCGGTGCCGTCGACCATGTTGTCGTACAGCTTGGTTCCAGGGTTACGCGAAAAGTTCTTCAGCGCGACCTCGGCCAGCGCGCGGCGCTTGCCACCCAACATCGGGATCTTGAAGCCGTGGAACGTCGAGATGATCTGGTCGACGTAAGAGTCGATGCGGCGCTTGTCTTCGTCGCGCGCCTTCACCGCTTCCTTGGTCACGTCGCACACTTCGATGACCTTCATGCCGATCGTCTCGAGCAGGTCGAAGCAGGGCTTCCAGGTCGACTCGGGAATTGCGTTGCCCCAGACGAGGAACCCACCTGGCTTGAGCAGACGGTACGCGGTCTTGAAGAACCGCACGTCTTCGTCGGTGGTCTTGCCTGGCATCTCGGTGACGTGGGTCTCGTTGACGGCGATGAAGTCGGCACTGCCATCAGGAATCGTCAGCTTGGTCGCGTCACCACAGGTCGCAACGAGCCGGCCATTCAACTCGGGAACGAACTTGCGCTTGCACGAGTTGATTCCTGCCTGCTGCATGTCGACCGCTTCGTAGGTGCAGTTCGGCAGAATCTTCGAGCAAATCAGGTGGGCGCCGGCGCCGGTGCCACAGCCCATCTCGATGATGTGGACCTTGCCGTTGCGGGACTTGATGTATTCCTGCACGAGATCGAAGTGATAGAGGCCGGCGTAAGCGTTCTTGCCCATCAACTGGGGATCGCTCGCCGGAATCGGGCCTGGGCCCCAGGCGGCTGGCCAGGTGTAGCCCCAGGTATTGAACGTGAACTCGTAGAGCTCGCCGTTCTCGGATCGCACGTTGCCCATCGAACGGTACAGCGCGTACAGCAACGAATAGATCGACGTCTTGTCGTAGTCGTCTTCAGCGACATCGCCGTTGCTCAAGTCAATCTTCTGCTTGCCTTCGACGAGCCCACTCACCACCCACGCGCCCACGATCAGCTGAAGCTGGGTCTTCGAGTAGTCCGACTTGTTGCTCAACGCGGTAAGGACGTCCATGTGTGTGCTACCCCCAAATGGGAAAGGGGGCACTTACACAAAAGGCAGGCGCAGTCACAAGGGGCTCGGGCGTTTTGCGAGCACTTCCTCGGTGCGGACGTCGATATAGAGTTGCTCCACTTTGGTACGCGCCCAAGCGGTTCGGCGCAAAAAGACCAGGCTCGACTTCACGCTTGGGTTGACCGCGAAGCAGTTGAGACGAATCTCGGCCGCCAGCGCTGGCCAACCCATTCGATCGACGAGGTACTCGAGAATCTGCACGAGCGTGATTCCATGCAGTTCCCGGATCAGGTGGCCGGATTCGTCGCGCACATCTTTGGGCCAGAAGCCGCTCATACCCCTACGATACGTGGGGCTGGTTCAAGAGGCACCCACTGGGACGCCTCGCCCCAGGCACCGCCCTTCTTCCGAAGACACGCCAAAGGTTAGACGCCGAGCGACTCGAGCCACGCGTTGACGTCGTCCTTCACCTTCGCCTCGGGTTTCGGAGCGACGACGGCAGGTTGCTGCGCAAGGGTGACCTTCTTGCCATCGTTGAGGGCAACCAGCTCGTTTTCATCGAGGAAAATACCGCGGTCGACGCGGCACACTTCGACGCGCAGACCGCCGAGCTCGGCAGGCACCATCGCCTTCGAGCACAAAGCACACGTACGGTTGGTCTGCATCTGCTGGGTGAACGTCGGAACAATCTTCTTGCCCAGCACCGTTTCGAGCTCACCCCCGTCGAACCACAGGCCACGGCAGAAGGTGCAGCGATCGAGCTCAACGCGACCTGCCTGAAAGGGTTTCATCGACGCGGAACACGACGGGCATGCGCGCTGGGCCATGTCGCCACGCTATTCGTTCCATCGGTCTCGGGCACGTCAGGAATAGTGAAAACACCGCAGCAGGCGGTGATGGCACAGGGGGCCGGTAGGCGTTACGAACCACCCCATGGACATCGTCTACGAGACATTCGCTTTTGCCGCGAAAGGCTTCATCGTCTTTGCCACCATCGCCGCCACTGCGCTCGTCGTCTTCGGGCTGAGCCGCCGGCGAGGAGGTGGAGGATCGAAGTTGCATGTGCGGTTGCTCAATGAGCGCTTCGAAGCCCTTAGCGATGCGCTGCGCCATTCGGTGTTTCAAAAGAAGGAGCTTCGTCAGCTGCTGAAGAGCCGGAAAAAGTCCGAGGCTGCAAAGCCGCCGCACAAGCCGCGCCTCTACGTCCTCGACTTCAAGGGCGACATCTTCGCCACCGCCGTGAAGAGCCTGCGCGAAGAGGTCACCGCGATTACCGCTGTGGCGGGCGCCGAGGATGAAGTGGTGGTGCGTCTCGAGAGCCCAGGTGGAGAGGTTCCACACTACGGACTTGCCGCCGCTCAACTGATGCGGCTGCGCGAGAAGAAGATCAAACTCACCGTCTGCGTCGATCGCGTCGCGGCCAGCGGCGGCTACATGATGGCGTGCATCGCCGACAACATCATCGCGGCGCCCTTCTCGATCATTGGGTCGATTGGCGTCGTAGCCCAAGTGCCGAACATGCACCGCCTGCTGAAGAAGCACGAAGTCGACTTCGAAGAAATGACCGCAGGCGAGTTCAAACGGACAGTGACCATTTTCGGCGAGATCACCCCGAAGGGCCGTCAGAAATTTCAAGATCAACTCGAAGAGACGCATCTGCTTTTCAAGCAGTTCGTCAAAGCCCAACGACCCAAGCTCGACGTCGACATGGTCGCGACGGGCGAATACTGGTTGGCGATGCGAGCAATTGAACTGGGACTCGTTGACCAGATCGGCACCAGCGACGACTACCTCCTTCGACGCGCGGTGGACGCCAACATCTACCAGATCACTTTCCAGCCAGAGTCAACACTGCGCGAGCGTTTAGGTCGAGGAATGGCGGGTACGGTTGACCGGGTGGTCGTCTCTTTCCTCACGCGAATGATGAGTTTGCAGCTTCGCTGAAGGCGATTAGGTCATCAGCTTCGACCCAAAGTCGGAAACGACCCAGGCGCAGTGAATCCAGGCATCGAGATCCACTCGACATGGGGTTCGGCCTGCTGAATGCAACGCGCCAGGGCATGCTCTCCTCGACGAATCAAACGCGGGTCCTGTTGGTAGACGATGATGCGTTTGTGAGGCGAAGTTTCGCGCGCTTGCTTCAGCGTGCGGGCCACGAAGTCATCATGGCCGCGAGTGCGGAAGACGCGGGTGCTCTGCTCGCAAACCAACAGTTCGATGTGGTGGTGTCAGACGTGATGATGCCTGGTGGAGGTGGCATTGCGATGCTGCGTGCGGTTCGGGCATTCGATACCGACCTGCCGGTGATCCTCGTCACCGGAAACCCGAGCATCGAGTCCGCGATGCAGGCGGTCGACTCAGGGGCGTTGAAGTACCTGATGAAGCCACTGGAAGCGGGCAGCCTC
>JANOHG010001058.1:0-6048 GCA_031406375.1 Archangiaceae bacterium
ACAAGAACCAGGTGTTCCGCTCGTTCATCGGCATGGGGTACCACGACACCATCACCCCTGGCGTCATCCTCCGGAATATCCTGCTCAATCCGGGCTGGTACACCCAATACACGCCCTATCAGGCTGAGATCGCGCAGGGCCGCCTAGAGGCGCTGGTCAATTTCCAGACGATGATTGGCGATTTGACCGGGCTGCCGATTTCGAACGCTTCGTTGCTCGACGAAGGCACCGCCGCCGCAGAAGCGATGCACCTGGTCCATTCGGTGGGCACCGATTGTGAAGGCCGCTCGTTCTTCGTCAGCAGCGCATGTCACCCACAGACAATCGCAGTCGTTCAAGGCCGCGCCAAGCCGCTGGGCTGGAAGGTGATTGTCGCCGACCACCGGACCTTCGACTTCAAGGAAAAGATCTTCGGAGCGCTGCTTCAATACCCCGCGACCGACGGTGGGTTGTTCGATTACCGCAGCTTCATCGAGAAGGTGCACGCCGCCCAAGGCTTGGCGATTATCGCCGCGGATCCGCTGGCCTTATGCCTCTGTACGCCTCCTGCAGAGCTCGGCGCCGACTGCGCAGTGGGTAGCACGCAGCGCTTCGGAGTGCCGATGGGGTTTGGGGGCCCTCACGCCGCCTACCTCGCCACCCGCAGCGAGTTCGTTCGCAGCATGCCGGGGCGGATCATCGGAGTCAGCGAAGACGCCAACGGCCGGCCCGCCTATCGAATGGCGCTGGGCACCCGTGAGCAACACATTCGCCGCGAGAAGGCGACCAGCAACATCTGCACTGCGCAGGTGCTGCTGGCGGTGATGGCGGGAATGTACGCCGTCTACCATGGGCCCCACGGGCTGAAGGCGATCGCTTCCCGCGTCAACGCGTTGACTCGAACCCTTGCCGCGGGCCTGGGTAAGCTGGGCTTCAAGCTCGCGCACGCAGAGTTCTTCGACAGCTTGAGCGTCATCGTCGAGCCGCGCGCGGCCGATGGCATCGAAGGGGTGGCGCGCACCCACCGAATGAACTTGCGCCGCATCGACGCAAATCACCTGGGCATCACGCTCGACGAGACCGTCTCGGTCAGCGAGCTAAAGACGCTGATCCAGGTATTCGCAGGCGGCAGGAAGGTCGACTTTGACGTCGAGTCGCTTTCGTCGCCCGCGGCCAGCATCGCACAGCCGCTGCGGCGCAAGAGCGCCTACCTGCAGCACCCAATCTTCAACAGCCACCACAGCGAGACCCAGATGCTGCGGTACATTCGCCAGCTCGAGTCGCGCGATCTGTCGTTGACCCATTCGATGATTCCGCTTGGCAGCTGCACGATGAAGCTGAACGCGACGTGCGAGATGGTGCCCGTCACCTGGCCGCAGTTTGGTCGCATGCATCCCTTCGCGCCCACAGCGCAAACCGAGGGCTACCAGGAAGTCTTCCGCACGCTCGAAGACGCGCTGAAAGAGATCACCGGGTTTGCAGGCGTGTCATTGATGCCCAACGCCGGCAGCCAGGGCGAGTATGCGGGGCTGCTCGCAATTCGCAGCTACCATGAAGCGCGCGGGCAGGGGCATCGCGACGTCTGCCTGATTCCGCAATCGGCGCACGGCACCAACCCTGCGACAGCGGTGATGGCGGGCTACCGCGTGGTGGTGGTGAAGACCGACGAGAACGGCAATGTGGACTTGGCCGATTTGAAGGCGCGGGCTGCCGAGCACCACGACAAGCTCGCTGCGCTGATGGTCACCTACCCGTCTACCCACGGGGTCTTCGAAGAAGAGATCAAAGAGATCTGCAGCCTCGTTCATGCCCAGGGAGGGCAGGTCTACATGGACGGCGCGAACATGAATGCGCAGGTTGGTTTGTGCCGGCCGGGCGACTTTGGCGCGGATGTCTGCCATCTCAACCTTCACAAGACCTTCTGCATCCCGCATGGTGGCGGCGGCCCGGGAATGGGGCCGATCTGCGTTGCTCCCCATTTGGTCGAGCACTTACCCAACCACCCGCTGGTGAAAGTCGGCGGGTCCAACGGGCCGGGGCCGGTGTCGGCGGCTCCTTATGGAAGCGCGAGCGTTCTGCTGATCAGCTGGGTCTACATCCACGCGATGGGGGCTGAGGGGCTTACCCATGCCACCCGCATCGCGATTTTGAGCGCCAACTACGTTGCCCGAAGGTTGCAGTCGTCCTACCCGGTGCTCTACTCGGGCAAGAGCGGCTTCGTTGCCCACGAGTGCATCCTCGACATGCGCAAGCTCAAGGGAAGTTGCGGCGTTGAGGTCGAAGACATCGCCAAGCGGCTCATCGACTACGGCTTTCATGCGCCGACGGTGAGCTTCCCGGTGGCGAGCACGATGATGATCGAACCGACGGAAAGCGAGCCGTTGGCCGAGCTCAACCGCTTCTGTGACGCGATGATCGCGATTCGATCTGAGATCCGCGAAATTGAAGAGGGCAAAGCGTCGAAGGACGACAACCTGCTCAAGAACGCTCCGCACACCGCCGAAGTGGTGACAAAGGACGAATGGAACCGGCCGTACTCGCGCGCACGGGCCGCCTTTCCGACGGTCGACGTTCGAAATTCGAAGTTCTGGCCGTTCGTCGGCCGGGTGAACAACGTTCTCGGAGATCGCAAGCTGGTGTGCAGCTACCCACCGATTCAAGCGCCCGAGTAACGTAAACAGTGGTGGTCTTTCTGTTCGAAGGACGCCTCCTGAAATAAGGTCCCGCGCCCACATGGCCGAACCCCAAAAACCCAAGACGGGGTCGACCCGGTTCGGCAAGTACACGCTCATTGATCGAATCGCCGTCGGCGGCATGGCCGAGATTTTTCTCGCGCGCCAAGCGGGGCTCGAAGGCTTCGAGAAGACCATCGTCATCAAGCGCATTCGCCCGCATCTGTCGAACCAGGCGACGTTCGTGAAGATGTTTCTCAATGAGGCGAAGCTGGCCGCGCAGCTCAATCACCCCAACATCGTCCAAATCTACGATCTCGGAAAAATCTCCGAGTCGTACTTCATCGCGATGGAATACATCTTCGGCCGCGACATGCGGCGGATCATCCCCAAGGCCGACAGCATGGGGATTCCGTTTCCGATGGTGTACGCACTGAAGATTGCAAGCTCGGTGTGCGAAGGGCTTTATTACGCGCACCAGAAGGTCGACCTCTACGGCAGCCCGCTGAACATCGTTCACCGCGACGTGACGCCCGAGTACATCTTCGTCTCGTTCGACGGCACGGTGAAGGTGCTCGACTTCGGCATTGCGAAAGCGGCCAACCAGATCGAGCAGACCCGCGCGGGTGAAATCAAAGGGAAGCTCTCGTACATGAGCCCCGAGCAGTGCATGGGCAAGCCGCTGGATTGCCGGTCAGACATCTTTTCGCTCGGCACCGTTCTTTACGAGTGGCTCACCGGCTTCAAGCTCTTCACGGGAGACAGCGAGGTCGCGATTCTCAAGTCGATTACCGAAGGGAAGATCTACGCGCCCAGCTACTTCAAGGCCGACATCCCCGAGGCAGTCGAAGCGATCCTGATGCGCGCCCTCGAGAAGGATCGCGACCGTCGCTACCAGACCGCATGGGAAATGCAGTACGACGTCGATCAGTTTCTGAGCCAGTACGAGTTCACCCCCAGCAACATCCACCTCAGCAACTTCCTCAAGCAGCTCTTCAATGACGAGCTCGAGGAAGAAAAGTCGCGGTTGGCCGATTCTCCGCGGCCCGCGCCTGAAGAATTGCGCGACGACAGCGAGGAAGTCATTTCGTCGGCCGAGGCGATTTCGGGGGGTGGCAGCCTTCCGGTAGCGGCCAACAACATCATGCTTCAGGTTCCGCTGGGTGCCAAAGAGCTCGAGTCACTCAACGCGATCGCCAAGCGAAACAACGTCAACGTCTCGAGCCTGGTGCGTGACATCGTCGGCAACTGGCTCAAGTACCGGTAACCCGACGGATTACGCTCTTCCAGGTTTCTGTTTCCACTGGCGCTTGGTCATCCGCGCGACAAAGGCTTTGCCGTGCCAGCGAAGATCGGTGACCGCACCCACCCCGTCGTTGCCACGAATCTGCAGCCCCGCGCTGTCGTTCATCGGAACACACTCGAGTGTGACCAGCCATTCGCCGCGAGTGACCGGTCGCATCGTGATGACGCTGTGAAGCCCTCGGGTCGAGAGGTTCACCGCGCAATCGGGAGGAACGGGTAGGGGAGGAGGCGCAGCTTGCAGCCGCAGGGGCGGCAAACAAAAGCTGAGGTGAAGCCGGGGGTCATCGACCTCGGGCGGCGGTGGAGCATCGTCGCTGACGAGGAACATCAGGGATGCCACGAAGGTCAGACCGCTCGAAGCCAACAAGAGCATCACGTCAGGGGGCATGGACGAGCAATGACATCTGGGATTTCGAGAAAGTTCCCGTGGCTGATAGAGGCTTGACGTGATGCCGCGGATCAAGCTGGTTCTCGAGTACGACGGCACCCACTATGTGGGGTGGCAGCTGCAGCCCAACGGGCCGTCAATCCAGGGCCGGTTGAAGCGCGCGCTCGAGGAATTGACGGGGGGCCCGATAGACCTCTTTGCGGCGGGGCGAACCGATTCGGGCGTTCATGCGCGCGGCCAGGTCGTGGTGTTCGACGCGCCTGCGAAGCTGCCGTTGCGCGCCTACTCGATGGGTCTCAACGGTTTGTTGCCCGACGACGTTGCGGTGGTGAGCGCCGAGGAAGTCGACCCTGCCTTTGACCCGCGTCGCTGGGCCAGAGGCAAAACTTACGTCTACCAAATCAGCAACCGGCGCAGCCGTTCGCCGCTGCGGCGATTCTCGCATTGGGAAATCTTCCAGCCGCTCGACCTCGAGGCGATGAAGCACGCCGCGGTGCATCTGCTCGGGCGTCACGACTTCACCAGCTTCCGCGCCGCCGACTGTGAGGCGAAGCACCCGATTCGGCAGATTACCAAAGCCCAGCTTGACGGCAGCGTGGGAAACGAGATCCTCTTTACCGTCGAAGGCACCGCCTTTCTTCGTCACATGGTGCGAAACCTGATTGGAACGTTGGTGACCGTCGGCCGGGGAAAGCACCCCGCCCAATGGGTGAAGGAAGTGCTCGAGTCGAAGTCACGCGACCATGCAGGCGTCACCGCGCCTGCGCACGGGCTGACACTGATGCAGGTGTTCTATTCCGACCCTCCCGGGCCGAATCTTCCTTCGGCTTCTCACCACGACGACTGAAATCGCGCGCGCTACTCTTTAAGGACCCATTCGTGACTGACCGCAAACTCAAACCGCTGGCGGCGCTAGAAGCCAAAGCGCGGCAGGTGATGCTGATGGTCGGCCTGGGATTCGTCGCGTACACCGGAGGCACCGTTCTTTCGGTGCTGCTGATGAACCGGCTCAACCACCGGCTCGTCGCCGCCGACAACCGCCTGCTCGACCTGGTGGTCATCATCCTCGTCGGGCAGCTGTGGCTTCTGCTCGTACTGCCTGCGTTGGTTCATCTGGTTGCGCGCATCCTCGACTTGCCGATCTGGCGCACCGTTATTCTCGCGGCGCTCACCGGAACTCTTTTCGAGACGGCGATTCGCTTCGTCAGCACCGGCATCGAGCACACCTTCGCTGACCCGATGAAGAATGGGGTCTGGGCAGGGGCGCTGATCTCGGGTGTCTTGCTCGCGGTCTGGGGTGGGAAGCAAGGCCGGGCCTGGGCCGACGCGCGCCAGAGGCTCGCCGAACAGGAAGCGATTGGCCGCAAAGCGCAGTACGATCTGTTCCTGGCCGAATCGACCGCGCTCGCCGACCGTCGAGAAGCCGCCCGGTCGGTGGCTGAGCCGTCCGCGGCCACGCAAGACGACACGCCGAGCAAGCCACCTACCTGAACTTTCTGTGCAGCTGACTTTTCGGTGTGGTGAGTGAGGTCGATGCGAATCGCTTCCTTGGTGTTGATCGGGCTCGTCGCGATCGAGCACGTCTGGTTCTTTGTCCTCGAAGTGTTCTTATGGACGACTCCAACTGGACTGGAGACCTTCAAGACGACCCAGCAGTTCGCCGACCAATCCATCGAACTGGGTCAAAGACATTGATCCGCTGGT
>JANOHG010000508.1:0-6278 GCA_031406375.1 Archangiaceae bacterium
CTGGCGGCGACTGCCTGCCCTGGCTGAGCTCAAACTGCGCGGCAGGGCGCGATATTTCGCCGACTCGCCGAAGACCATTCGTACCATCGTCGAAGACTTCTCTCGCCATCGCGCAGACCACCTCATCGTCTCGGGCGACCTGACTGGGTACGCGCTCGAAGAAGAGTTTGACGGCGCGCTCGCTGCTTTGGGTCCCATCGCTGCCGACAAGCGCCGCTGCACCATCGTCCCTGGCAATCATGACACCTACACCCCTGGTGCGTTGGCGGACCATCGGTTCGAGCGTCGCTTTGGTCATCTTCTCGACAGCGACTTGCCTGAACATACCCGCGAAGGCCCGTACCCGTTCGTGCGGCTCCTCGATGACGGCGCAGCGGTGGTCGGGCTGCTTTCTGCCCGTGTCGGCCTGGTTCCCGGCTTCTCTTTCGGAGTGATAGGCGCTCGACAGCTTGAAGGGCTGCGCAGCGTGATTGCAGACCCTGCACTCAAAGACCGCGCAGTGTTGGTGGTCGTTCACCACGCGCCGCTGAACAAGGAAGGAAACCCCGACACGCCTCTGCACGGGCTGGTCGACGCGCGAAAGCTGTTCGACATCGTTCACGGCCCACGCTTCGCAGTCCTTCACGGTCACATTCACCATCGCTACCACCACCCTGCGTCGCCACACCGTCCGCACGTATTCGGAGCGGGCAGCAGTACCCAGTTGGGACGTGAGGGGTATTGGCTAATCGATGTGCGCGACGGCCAATTCGTTGGCAGCGAGATGCGGCGGCCGGGCAATTAGGTGCACGATTAAATCAACCCGTCGCACTCGGCGGGCTTGGGAGCGTTGCAAGGCTCCTTGAGCAACGCGCGGGCGCAGGCGGCCTGTTTGTCAGCACGCTCTTTGTTCACCGCTGTCGAACGACTCGTATCGTTGCACTGCTTGCTCGCTGCCATGCAGCGGTCCTTGGCATCCTTCGCGCAACTGCTTGCGTGACACTGCGCGCCGGCCCACAAGTCGCACAACCAGCGCTCGGAGTATTGCTCGGGCTTGGTAGCAGAAGACGTCAGCAGAAATGCAGCAGCAAGGGTTGCAATCATCATGGCGCCTCTAGTGTAGCCTGATCTGTCGTTGGCTCTATTTTCGGCTTGTTCTGCTAGAAATCAAGCCGATGGAATCCGGCGACCTGTCTTACGAAGAGCTGAAGCATTTGCGCACCGTCAGCCGTACTGTTGACGACATCCTCGAGCAGTCGTTGAAGAATCGAGAGAACCTCGAGCAGACCTTCAAGCGCTTGTTTCCCGAGCTGATTCGACTGACGGGGGCGTCGGGCGTCGCCATTACCAGCCTCGACGAAGAGCTCACGGTTCAGACCTGGCACCATGGAGATTTCGGCGGCATTTTCCCCGGAACCCTACTCGACGAGAACCGCTGGGGCGCACGCCGGGCGGCCAATGGCACGCTCGTGTCGCAAGCGCTCGACATCGTCGGCAGCAAGATTGGCGCGATTGGCCTGTACTTCGGTGGAGATCAGACCGGAGCCGATCGTTCGGCGCCGTTACAGCGGCTGGTCGAGACGATTGCCGAAGAGCTCGACACTGTCCTGGCGTCAATTCAGACAGCCTCTGAGAAGCAGCAGGTGCTGGTCACCATCAACCACTTCCTTTCGAACCGCGTCTTCGAAGTCGGAATGGATCAAGCGGTGATGGCGCTGTGCGAGAAAGTGAAGCTGCCGGGCTTCATGTTGATGTACCGCGACGCGGTCGAATCGGGTGCGATGCACTACCGAATCTACAAGTACGGGCAGCTTGAGCACGCGAGCAACGGCACCCGGTCGGCAAAGCTGGACGACGCGATTCGCGCCTACGGCCCCCAGCTGATCAACGCCCAAGACCGAAAGCTGCGTGAAGTTCTCGGCAGCCAGCGCGCGATCGAAGCGGTGCTGATTTCTGGCATTGGCGATACCAGCGCGCTCGGGAAGATAATGGTCTGGAGCGGCAGCGAAGGCTTCTCGGCCTACACGATGGATTTAATTCGCTTGCTCGCCTCGACCCTGTCGCAGCGCCTGCTCGACTACAACCGCGAACGGATCCACCTGTCACAGTTCTTTGCCACCAAGTGCATTGACGAACTGCTGCGAGATCCCGATTACGTGCGGCGGTACCTGACCCCCCGCGACGAGGAGGTCGGCATTCTCTTCGCCGACATCAACGGCTTCACCCGAATCTGCGAGACCGTGCTCGAGCGCCCTGAACGCATCGGCAAGTTCGTCGACGACTGGAGCGAGGAGGCCGTCGGCATCATCCATCGCCACAACGGCGTATTCGACAAGATGGTCGGTGATTGCGTCATCGGCCTCTTCGGCCCACCCTTCTTCAAGAGCAGCGGCGCCGAACGCACCCGCGACGCGGTGCGTGCTGCGCTCGAGATTCAGGCCTTCACCGCAGAGAAAATGTCGGCGCACCCAGAGATCTCGCGGCTGACCGAGATTCTCAAGCTGCCGGGGCTGGGAGTCGCGATAGGCGTCAACCTTGCGCCGACCTTTTGCGGCTTGTTCGGCCCCAATCGCCAGTACACCGGCTTCTCGACGGGAATGAACCAGACCGCCCGGCTTCAGTCGCTGGGTCAGTTTCGCGAGACGCTGCTGATGGAGTCCGCGAAGCGTGCGATTGAAGGCATCGATGACCCGCAGCTGCGCGCGCTGAAGTACGGCCCACTGACCGAGACGCCGGTAAAGAATGTCGCCAACCCGCTGAGGCACTTCAAGCTGGTTTGACGGTCAAGGAAATCCGAAGGCGCTTCTCAGCGCGAGGCCGATGCAGAGGCTCGCCCCATTCGCAATCAACGACCACAGCAGCGCGCGCTTGACGCCAACGCGCTTCAGCCAAACCGCCTCGATTCCCCATGCGAAGAGCTCGGCCGCCACCACCATGCTGAAGTAGCCGCCCGGCCAGAAGGCAGGGAAGACGAACCAGACCACCGGGTGCGTGAAAGTGCTCGCGAGGAACGCGGCGCGGAAGGTCGTCACCCGCAGATAAAGAGGAACTTCGATCGCTTGCGTGAACAGGTAGGCGATGAGCCACTGGGTCATCACCGCCGACCTTCCGCGAGCCACAACGCTGCCACTGCCAGCTCGAGGTAGGCGTGAAACCCGACGAGTCGAAGGTACCCATCGCGTGCAGCCGACAAGTCGACAGCTCCCCATACGGCAATCACCAGCGCGACTGCCGCGACGACGGCGAGCGCGATTATTCCGAAGTCGTCTCGAAGCGCGTTCCACGACGCGGTGAAGGATCTCGGTGCGGGCCGGCTGCGATCATCTTCCGGCACCAGCCTGAGCCACACCAGGTAGTGCACCGCCTGAAGAAACACGAACGCGAGCAACAGGCGCAGGCCGAGCATCGGCGTACCCAGCGGTGCGTACGCCTCGACGTGTTCGGTGAAGCCCTTTCCAGTCGCGGGGGCGGACCAGCCGCCGGTGAGGCTCAACATCGGCTCGGCGGCGCCGAGGAAGATTGCCGCCGTCCCAAGGATCGACAGCGCAGGAATGACCCACGCCGAAGCCGTGCGCTTTCGCCAGAACCACCAGAGGCCCAAGGCGATTAGGTTGTGCGCGTGCAGCAGCACCAACTGCGCGATGAAGCCGTGTTTCCACGCGGCAATGATTGAGATCGCGACGAGCGCGAGAAGCACCGTCTTTCGAGTCCAGCTCGCGCGCGCGGCCAGCACCGCCCCCGCGGCGGCGAGCAGCCCAATTTCGATTTGAGGCTCGAGGGCGGCGAGCGCCAGCGGGATTCCTGCGAGCACCAGCAGCAGACCGCGACGATGGAGGCCAGGACGAACGACCAGGTAGCGCAGGTCGGCCAGCACGTGCGGAACCCCAAGCAGCACCGGCCCCAGCGCGAGGCCCCACAAGGGTGCGCCGCAAGCGACGGCGAAGGCGATGGTGACCCCAAGCGCGCCGGAAAGCGCAACCCGGCGCTCGCGCGAGAGGATCAACGGCCGCAGCGTAGGTCCCCAAGGTCGCAGCGCCGCGATGCGCAGAGCGTCGATTGGCGCGAGTAAACCCGTGACCGTCATCGGTGGTAGGCGAGGTTCCGAGTACGCCACCACCACCCGCGCTTCATCTCTTCGTGCCGCCGTCGGCGGGCGTCGCACACACGAGGCACTCGACAGCGACGACTTTGGGCGGCGGCCCATCAGAGTAGTCGTTGCGACTGCAGATGGTCTTCACACAGGTGCCCACCTTTTGATCATCCGTCTTACATTTCGCGCCGACCTTCGCGGCGCGGCAGGTCTCGCTGTCTTTGGGAGGAATGTCGGCCCAGACAGAGCAGGTTGAAAGAACCGCCGCAGCGGTCAGGACTTTCATCGCCATCATTTTTGGTTTCTTGCGACGCAGGGAAAACCGAAGTTCACTGATTGGACGACCTAGGGTGTCGGGGCCGCATCGCAAGGCGAAACTTAAGCGTGTAGGCCACGCGACGTGTAGCGCCGTGAGAAGTGAATCCACCGGCGGCCGTCGATCTCGACTTCCCACTCGCAGTTGGGGGTGAAGGGAAAGTGGTTCTTGACGAACAGCTCGAGCAGATCCGCGGCCCTCATCGGCGAAAGGTCGGCCGCCCGAAAGGACACCCGAACAAAACTGTCGAGGGCAGCGTTCACATCGACCGCCGCGCAAATCTGTACGCCGTTGACGACCCGCAGGTGGGCGGGAAGCGCACGGTGTCCTCCTCGTGAGACCCAGTTGTGAGGGTCGAGCGCGAAGGTGAGCAGCGTGCCGCCTGCGTCCTCGAGAGTTGCTTGCTGCTGGATAATTGAACGCACCGTTTTCGGCTCCCGTGTCTGGATCTGCGACTCGGACGAAGCAAATGAGAATCGTTGGAGCAGAATGAAACAAGGGCCGACCCAGCTTGACGCGGTCGATTTGGTTCGTCTTCGTCGCGGCCGCTTGATTTTTGCCGCGACCGCTTGATCCAACGGTGCGACCACTGGCTGTCTTCGGCCGAAGCCTTCGTCAACTCCTGGGTTCTATCAGCCGAGCACTGCCAGGTCGTCTCGGTGAACTGCTTCATCGAGCCCTTTCCACCCAAGCGTCGCTTCAATCTGCGAGCTTTTCTTGCCAGCGAGCCTTCGCAGCTCGTCGGCGCCATAGGCTGCCAGGCCGCGCGCAAACACTTCGCCCGCCTCGTCGCACAAATCGACCGCATCGCCAGCGGCGAAATTCCCTTCGACCGCGCGAACGCCCGACGGCAGCAGCGATTTTTTCTTTTCGACCAGGGCTCCGCGCGCGCCTGCGTCTACCGTCAAGCGGCCTCGCGGTTTCAGCGCGTGTGCGATCCACGCGTTTCGCGCCTGGCGGCGGTCTGCCGATGGCTCGAAAACCGTGCCCACATCATCTCCCGCCAACACCCGGGTCAGTGCCCCGGCGGTGTGTCCCGCGGCAATGACACAGCGAATTCCTTGTTCGTTCGCGTTCGCAGCGGCGCGCACCTTGGTCACCATTCCCCCTGTTCCCACGGTGCTGCCCGAGTCACCTGCCAACGCCAGCACCGCTGGGGTGACCTTCACAACCGAGGCGATGCGCTTCGCGGTGGGGCTGCTGCGCGGGTCTGCGTCGTACAGGCCATCGACATCCGAGAGGATAATCAACGCGTCGGCTTCGACCAACCCGGCCACGAGGCCCGCCAGGGTGTCGTTGTCGCCGAACTTGATTTCGTCCACTGCCACGGTGTCGTTCTCGTTGATGATGGGAATGACGCCGTTTTCGAGCAGGCGGATCAGCGCGTGCCGCGCGTTGAGATAGCGCCGTCTGTCTTGCACGTCGGAATGGGTCAGCAGCACCTGGGCGACAATCTTCGGCTCGAGCGCCTCTTCCCATGCCCTCATCAGCCGGCTCTGCCCAACCGCGGCGCACGCCTGCTTTCCGACGACGTCGCGCGGCCGCGAAGCGAGGCCGAGTCGTTCGACCCCGAACGCAATCGCGCCCGAAGAGACGATGATTAGCTCGCGCGACCGGGCAACGGCCAGCAGCTCGGCGGCGAGCCTTTCCATGTGCGGCCGGTGGAAGCGGCCGGTGGCTTGAGTCAAAGCGTTGGTTCCCACCTTCACCACGACGCGCTTGGCTTTCGAGAGAGTCACCCTTCGCTGCACAAAAGCCCTTTTGATTTGACGATTTTTACATACGGTTCAATGGTGTCGGTGCGCGGCACGCCGTCAATGAGCGAAGCAATGTACGTAGCGCCGCCGACTTGCTCGAATTCGTTGGCGCGGCGCAACTCTTCCGACAGCGTAA
>JANOHG010000512.1:0-1415 GCA_031406375.1 Archangiaceae bacterium
GCGAGGCCCTTCTCGAGCACCGCGGCGTAGATGGCTTCGGGTCGGGTACCCGCGCTGACAAGCGCTTGCGCCTTGGCCAACTCTTCGTCAATCACCGCTTTGAAGGCAGGGGCCGGCTGCGCACCAGAGAGCTTGCGGCCGTTGATGAAGAAGCAGGGGGTGCCACTGGCGCCGAGCTGGCCCGCGAGCGCCTGGTCACGGGCGATGACGTCGTTGAACTTCGGTGAGGCGAGGTCTGCCTTCCATTTCTCGACGTTGAGGCCAATTTCCTTCGCGTGCCGCTCGAAGGTGTCGGCATCGAGGTTCTGCTGATTGGCGAACAGCTTGTCGTGCATTTCCCAGTACTTGCCCTGCTCTCCGGCTGCCATCGCAGCGACCGCCGCCGGCTTCGCGTTCGGATGAAAGCTGAGCGGGTTCTGCTTCATCACCACTCGAATCTTTCCTTCGTACGCCTTTTCCATTTCGACGACCGTGTTGTGGCCGCGGACGCAGAACGGGCACTGGTAATCGGAGAACTCGACCAGTGTGATGAGCGCGTTGGCGGGGCCCTTCATCGGCGAGCCTTCGATTGGGACCTTGAAGACGGTTTGATCGCCGGCGCCGGGTGCTGCAGGCGCACGAGGGGCCGCGGGGGTAGGAGCCACTGCCACGGTGTCGTCGATCTTCGCGCCGCTGGTGCCGCTGGCCATCCGGCCGACCACGAAGCCGACCACTCCGCCCACCAACAGGGCGATGATCACATTGGGTTTCATTGAATTTCTGCTCCTTTAGGAAAATTGAGCACGGTAGATACCGCACTGTGCGGGGGCGCACTAACCAAACTTCGGGCCAGAGGTGAAGTGAAAGCCCTCAAAGTTTCAGTGCGTCACGCGTACGTCCCAAAGCAGGCAGCGAAACCTCCGCGTGGAAACAGGATCCACGCGGAGGAACAGGCCCAACGACTACTTGCCGCCTTTCTTCTTCAGCTCGTCATCGATGATCGCCTTGAACTGATCGAACGGCTGCGCGCCGACCAACTGCCGACCGTTGATGAAGAAGGTTGGAGTGCCATTCGCGCCGATCGCTGAGCCTTCGTTGGAGTCCTTGGTAATCAACGCGTCGAACTTATTGCCATCGAGCGCTGATTTGAACTTGCCCATGTCGAGGCCGATTTCCTGCGCGTATTTGTCGAGGCTCTGGCGATCCAACGCGCCCTGGTTGGCGAAGAGCTTGTCGTGCATTTCCCAGAACTTGCCTTGCTCGTTGGCGGCCATCGACGCGTTCGCGGCGGGCCGAGCGTTCGGGTGGAAGCCCAGTGGCTGGTGCTTGAAGGCGACCTTCACCTTGTTGCCATACTGCTTCTCGATGTCGTGCAGCGTGGGGACGACGCGCGAGCAGAAGGGGCACTGAAAGTCGGAGAAAACGACCACGGTGAC
>JANOHG010001165.1:0-1828 GCA_031406375.1 Archangiaceae bacterium
GAGAAAGCCTCCGCCGAGAAGGCCGCCGCCGAGAAAGCCTCCGCCGAGAAAGCCTCCGCCGAGAAGGCCGCCGCCGAGAAGGCCGCCGCCGAGAAAGCCTCCGCCGAGAAAGCCTCCGCCGAGAAAGCCTCCGCCGAGAAAGCCTCCGCCGAGAAAGCCGCCGCCCAGAAAGCCGCCGCCGAGATCAAAAAGGCTGCATCTGAAAAACGCGCGAACGATGAGCAGGCTGCTGGCAGAAAGGAAGCAGCTCAACTTCCACCTGTCGCAGTGAGGAAACCCCCGTCAACGAGCAACCTTGATGATCAAGTATCGGTGTTGATCGAAAGTGAACCTGAGGGCGCGCAGGTGCGAATCGATCGCCGATTGTTCGGCTCAACCCCGATTCCGATTCGATTGAAGACTGGAGTGACGTTCGAACTGACGCTGTCGAAAAACGGATACCGCGAACAGAAAGTGCTGCACCTCGTGGCTCGACGAACGAATCAAAGAGTCCGGGTGCTGCTGGTGAAGGCTCCGTAGCAGCATGTGGGCGAGGCCGAGTTTCCTTGGTGTCACGCCGAAGCGACACCTTGCGTGCGACAACTTGTCTTCAGCGGGCTCTGCGGGTTCCCGAGATTCCATCCGCCTGAGGCCACCCCTGATTCAGCAGCGGCAGTGAGGTGATGTCGTAGGTTTCGAGCAGCCAGCCCCCCCCATCTCGCGTCACCAGCGTATGGAGACCGTCGTTGGTGAACACTGCACCGCCGAGCACAGTCGCGTCGGGCATCGCGCAGAGCAGCACGCGCTTCCCCTCGGCAAAACCTTGAAGAAAGGCTTGCGAGCCTCCATCGAGGCTCAGCTGAACAACCGTCGCGACTGCGCCGGGCGCGATTCCCGTGAGTGCCACTTCCTCGACGTGCCCCAAAGCGCCCTCCGGTAACACCTTTGCCCGCCACAAAAACTGCCCATCGATCAACGAAAACGCCTGCACCCAGGTCGCTTTATCCAGCTCGAGGCAGCTCATGACCGGCGAGACGCACTCCCGATAAAAGGCGAGTCCAGCGGTTGCGCCGGTCACCATTGGCCGCTCGATGAGATTCAACGCAGCGCCTGAGGTCGACACCCACGGGTACGACAGAGATCCACCGTCATTGGCACGCACCAGGTGACGGCCTCCGGCGAAGACGAGACCCTCGCTGGCAATCAGCGACGACAGGCCCGGGCCTGGGTCCTGCCATTTCAACGCCCAGCCCGCATCGAGCGCTTCGAGCCTTCCGAGTAATCCACTCTCGGCGCTGTACAGCCAGGCTGCGCCGTATTCGTCGACAGCAAGCACCGAAACCCCCGCGTCGATCGAGACCGATGGAAGCAAGCCGCCGTCGCCCCAACGCACCAGCCGGGTCCCGGCGTCATTGTTGACGAGCGCCCACACCTCGAAGTCAGTGCCCTGAGCGACGCCGCGCGCAATCGCTTTCCCCTCGAGAGGAATGACGGCAGGCACGCCAGTGGACAAAAGCCGTATTTCGAGTGCTTCCGACTGCAACAACACCACACCTTTTGCCCCCACGTGAACCAGCCGACGCGGCGAGGAGTCTTCGTAGTCCGCAGTCCATCGCTCGAACCCCGTACCGGTGAAGGATGCGAGCGCGCAGT
This sequence comes from Archangiaceae bacterium, assembly GCA_031406375.1. Taxonomy (GTDB): domain Bacteria; phylum Myxococcota; class Myxococcia; order Myxococcales; family Myxococcaceae; genus JAGSPQ01. Next base: position 1,633 of record JANOHG010001165.1, read on the forward strand.
GGCCACCGTCATCTGAGCCGGCATCGGGCCGAAGAGCCAACCCGCACAGCTGGAAGTAGACGTTGCTGTTGTGAACGACAATCGACGGTCTTTCATCGACCACCGAGCCCGGCAACCGGACGACCGTGCGCGGCTGCATCATTCCTGCGTCGGGAGCGACGCATACCTGGCTCCTGCACCTGCTCTCACCCTGGCA
>JANOHG010001199.1:0-1605 GCA_031406375.1 Archangiaceae bacterium
AAGCGCTCGCCTTGCCAGGGGGCGCGCCTCCGAGTTGGGCCGTCGCGCTGGCCTACCCCGATTCGAACATCATCCTCGTCGAAGCCCACTCGTTGGTGCAGACCGACGGTCAGCGAACGCTTCGCCACGAATTGGTGCACGTCGCGCTTGGGAGGCTTGGCCACAACTGGCCACGGTGGTTCCATGAAGGGCTTGCGCAGAGAGTGACGGGGGAACAGCGGTACAAGGTGTCGCAGTACGCGACGATCGCGCGCGCGGTGAGCGCCGACCGGATTTTTAGATTCGAGGATCTCTCAACCGGGTTTCCCGACCTGCCTGAGGACGTCGAGCTGGCTTACGCACAGAGCGCGGTGTTCGTCGACTGGCTGCATGATCGCTATGGCGCCGCGGGTTTTGGCGCGTTGGTCGATGGTGTTTTTGCCTCAGAGCCGTTCGAGATGTCGTTCGGAAAAGCGTTTCACAGCTCTCTCTCGGTAGAAGAAAAGGCCTTTCTCGCTGAGCTGCCGGGCCGATATCCACTCTGGCCGGTCATCGCTACCGGGACGACGATGTGGGTCGGGTTGGCCGCGATGGTGGTTTGGGCGTACTTCCGAAGACGACGGTACGTGATTGGGCTGCGTGCCGAGCAGGCGGCGCAAGAAGCCGCGGATGATGCCGCCGCACGGATCCTCGCGGCGGAACAGGCGGCGATTCAGGCGCAGCTCGATCTATTGGCAGACCCAGCGCGCACGCTCACCCCGTCGCCTGACGCGCCCGACGAAAAGCCCACCCTTCATTAGTGCTTGCACCACTGTGCAGGCGTCGCTGGTTGCGCGCCAGGCGTGAGGCCCTGCTTGCTGCCGGGGTCCACGAACCGATGGCTCGCGTAGTTGTACTGATTCGGCGCCGGCGTGAGATTCATCGTCGAGTCGACGCAAATCCCGGTGCCTCCCCCATCAGCCGACACGCCATCGCGGGTTGGATCCGCAACGTGAGAAGGCACCGTCGCGACGTCGCAGCTTGTCAGCGTGCCAGCGTCGAGATGGGCGGTGATCACCGCCGCCGTCCAGAAGTCGCCGGTCGAGTCTGCACCAGCTCTGTTCAGCAGCGGGAACATCGTCTGCCCTGTCGCCGGGTTGTAGCCAACCGACAGCACCCGCGCGCCGTTGCAATAGATGTTCACGTGCGGTCGCGCATTTGTCGTCCCACTGTGGTTGCTGTAGTGATTGACGCCGACCACGAACCGATCGCCGTTCTTCGGATTGTCGATGTTGATGTTCTCAGGCCCGCAGAACGAAATGGCGTTCGGGTCGGCCATGTTGCGGTCGCAACGGACGTTGTCACGATCGAGCCGCGGGTTGGTGCACGGTGCGGTTCCCCGTTTGCTGCCCCACCCCTGACAGGCAGTGGTCGCAGAATTCGCGTAGTCCCAGCCGGGATCCACCAACGCTCCAGGCGGGCAGCCGCTGACCGACGTATAATTGCAGTCTTGCAGCTCACCGACCGCGTTGATGCCGCACACCTCATCCCAGCCCTTGTCGGTGCAACTCACCCCCTGCAACCGCGCGAAGTGCAGATCGATGTCGTTGTGCCTGTTTTGTATTTCACTGCGCCATCTGCTTTCTG
>JANOHG010001214.1:0-3010 GCA_031406375.1 Archangiaceae bacterium
CCGCCGCGGCCGAGCTCGCGTTCGTCCGCTATCGTCAAGACAACTTCAACGACGCGGCCGCGCTGCTGAGGCGAGCGCTGCGGAAAGCTCCGCAGCTGATGGTTGCTCACTACTATCTGGGGTCGGTGCAATACCGACAAGGCGACGTGAAGGGAGCGCGAGAGTCGTACCTTCAGGCTGACAAGCTTTCGAGCGCAAATGATTCTCGTGCGCTGGTTGCGCTGTGCGAACTCGAAGCGCAGACCCGCGCAGCGACGCTCAACGAGACCCGACAGAAAATCCTCACCCGCTTTGCCAAAGACGCTTCCGCGCTGCTTAGCCGCTGTATCGCGACGCCATGACCGCAACTTTGATCATCAATGCCGACGACCTCGGTTATGACCCAGCCGTCACCCGCGGAATTCTCGAAGCGATGAATCTGGGCATCGTCACCTCGACGACGATGATGGTGAACGGCCCCCACAGCGAAGACGCGGGCAAAAAGGTGCGCGACACGGCGCTTGGCATCGGGCTTCACGTGAACTTGGCGCTCTGGCCGCCGGTGTCGAAGGCACCCAAATACCTGCTCGGCCCTGACGGTTTCGTCGAAGAGAGGGTCGTCGAGATGCCATTCGAGGTCATCGAAGACGAAACGCTGGCGCAACTCGAACGCCTCAAGGTGCTCACCGGTCGCGGCGCGTCGCACCTCGACGTTCACAAGCATCTGCACCGGCACCCAAACGTGCTCGAAGGAGTGCTGCGGGTTGCGCTCAAGCACGGGCTTCCGCTGCGCAGCGTGGATCCTTCGATGCGCCGAACCATCAAAGAGCGTGGGGTGGTGACGAATGACAGCTTCATCGGCGAAGCCTTCGAGCAACCCTACTGGACGGCCGAGCGATTGCGCACCCACCTGTGGGCACTGCCTGCCGAAGGGTCCATCGAGCTGATGTGTCACCCCGGTTACTCGCCAATCACCCTGAAGAGCCGGTACTCAACCCAACGCGAGGTCGAGCTGGCGACGTTCTTGTCGCCCCAAGCCAAAGAGCTGCTCGAAGCGCGGGCGTTGCACCCGACAAGCTGGTGGGCGCTTCACCCAGCTGCGTAGCCGCGCCCCCGCAACCATCGCCAAGCGGCCGGGTTCAATCGGCATGACCCGATTCGCACACCTGGCGGTTGTCCTGTTGACGGTTGGCTTCGCAGCGAGCGGCTGCGTCGTGCGCGTCCGACCCGTTCTGCCCACCCTTCGCGTTGTTCCGAAAGGCCATGTTCACCACTTCCACGGCTGCTGGCAAAGCGCGGACACCACCTCGAGGGACCCGCCGATGTGATGAAGGAACCATTCGTGCTCGAGTTCCTCGACCTGGACGAGCGGTCCGAGTGGCAGGAACGGGATCTCGAGCAGGCCATCATCGACAAGCTCGAGGGCTTCCTGCTCGAACCGGGCAAGGGCTTCTGTTTCGTCGCACGCCAAAGGCGTCTGACGCTCGAGGGCGACCACTTCTACGTGGACCTTGTCTTCTACAATCGCCTACTGCGGTGCTTCGTTCAGGTCGACCTGAAGCTCGGCAAGCTCACGCACCAGGACCTTGGCCAGATGCAGATGTACGTGAACTTCTTCGATCGCTTCCACCGGGCGGAGCACGAAGCCAACAGGCGCCGACTTCCTTGAGCGCACGAACGAAGTGGCGTTGGTTGGCGGGGAAGCGGGGCTCGACGAAGACGACATGCATCGGGCGCAGATAGGCCAGTTTGCGAATGAAAACTCGCGCCCGGGTTTCACTTCCCGGACTACTGGCAGACGAGGGCGTAGAGCCCGTACGTGAAGCCGGCGTCCGCGCGGGCACCACTGGCGAGGATCAGCAGATCTCCCGTTGGCCCGACGCCGAGCCTCTGCACGGATCCATGGAGACCCACGTCGATGGTGCGAGAAGGGCCGACGCTTCCAGAGGGCGAGTGGTGGGCCGCGGTGATGCTGTTGTCGCCACCCAGTTCGACCTGGTAGCCGTCGCCGCTGGCACCGAACGCGAACGACGCACCGAACTTCCAGGTCACCACACCCCCGTCGGGCCCGAGCTTGTTGACCGTGCGCCGGGTCCAGAGGCTTCCGGCCGCGTTCTGCCTTTCGACGAACATCGCGCCCGGAAGGGTGTCCTGGTACCAGGCGATCGTCGCTGAACCATCGTCAGCCAACGTCCCGGCCTTGAATCCACCCGTGAAGCTCCTCCGATCGCTGACCTGGCCGTCGAGGGTCATGCGCACGGTCTCGAACGTCTGGAAGCCCGGGGCGAAGATCACCAGCAGCGCCGCTCCGCTCTGATTTTGAAAGACGGAGATCTGGCCGGCCTCGTCGGCGACCTGAGCCGGAGGCGTCACCACGCCCGTCGCAGAGACTTTCGAGACCAGAAGCCGCCAGCGCGTGTCGACAGCTCCTCCGTTCGGCTGAGCCCCTCGATAGAGGGTGTACCAGAAGACCCGGGTGGTTCCAGCCGGGTCGACAAAGGCCGCGGAGACGCCGGAAATGCCGCCGTCGCTCTGCGCAATCTCGACGCGCGCAGGCCAGACCCCTTCGTTGCGTCGTTGGAACCAAAGCCGCCCGGGCTCGCCTTTGATGTACGCAGTCACGACGCCTCCGGGGGAGACGAACGGAAGCTCATCGGGGCGATTCGAGGGCTCCTGAAACGGCCCACCCGGCGGATGAAGGTAGTACCGGTCGGCGGAGCTCAAGAACGCGTGGACTTCGCCGGTCGGTCCTCCAGCCATCGAGACGGACTGGTAGCCTGAAGTGGCTGCGAGGTACGGAGGTTCCCAACCCCCGTCTGCGAAGCGAACCAGGAAGTTGTTGCTGGTGTTTTGCTCGCTCCAGCCGACAAAAGCTTCGCCGGGTTTGCCGAATGCGAGCTGATGCTCGCTTGTGTATTTGTCGGTGACCAAATGGGGCGCCACGAAGTGCGTGCACGGAACAAACGCGCTCGCGGTCCCGCCTCCTGACCCGCCTCCTGACCCGCCCGAGCCTCCTGAGCCTCCTGAGCCG
>JANOHG010001238.1:0-2886 GCA_031406375.1 Archangiaceae bacterium
TGGACCACTGTGAACGACGGGTTTAGGCTACGCGCCGCAGCTCAAGCCGTGCTACCGATGGGCCGATGAAGGTCGGGCGGGGCGCACATCCGGAAGAGACCGCGAGGTTGGCTCGCGCGCATGTCTGATGGCGACGCTCCCCGCCGGGGCGACGGCAACACGAACGACCGCGAAAAGTTCGTCGAGACCGCGTACCAACGTGAAACCTCGGCGTCGCCGCAGTCGAGCATGGGCACCGACGCCAGCACTTCCAAGGACCCGCTGATCGGCACCACCGTTTCCGGCTATGTGATGAAGGGGAAGATAGGCTCGGGAGGAATGGGCATCGTCTACGAGGGCGAGCACCCCGTGATCGGCAAGCGCGTCGCCATCAAGGTGCTGCGACCGGAAATCGCCGAGAACCCCGAGCAGGTGAAGCGGCTCGTCGACGAAGCGCGCGCCGTCAACACCGTCGGCCACCGCGGCATCATCGACGTGTTTGGCTTTGGCGAAGTCAGCGATGGCCGGCAGTGCATCGTGATGGAGTTCCTTGACGGCGAAGCGCTTGTGGATCTGCTGGCGCGCAACCAGAGGGAACACCGCGCGATGGCGATCGACGAGGTGATGGGAATCCTCGAAGAGATGCTGTCCGCGCTGGGCGCTGCCCATGGCTCTGGTGTGATTCACCGCGATCTCAAGCCGTCGAACATCTTTCTGTGCCGCCAACGCGACGGCAGCCGCTACGTGAAGATCCTCGACTTCGGCATCGCCAAGCTCGGCGTTCACGGCGCCACGCCGCAAACCCACGCCTCGATGCTGATCGGCACCCCCTCTTACATGGCTCCCGAGCAGGCACGGGGAGGGCTCATCAGCCCCTCGCTCGACCTGTACTCCGTCGGAGTGATTGCTTTCGAGATGGTTACTGGCCAGCTTCCATTCCTCGGTGGTTCGGTCGTCGAGGTGCTGATGAAGCACGCCGAGGAAGCCCCGGTGAAGCCGTCGACTTTGTTGATGGGAATCCCCGACGAGGTCGACGGGCTGCTCTTGAAGCTCCTCGCCAAGAAGCCCACCGATCGCTACCCCACCGCCGAGGCCGTTCGAATCGACGTGGTGCGGATCCGAAGCGGGTTGATGGAGTCGACAGCCCGTCGCCCCGAGCTCGGCAAGCTGCAGACGGTGATCATCCCCAATGCCACTGCCTCGGCGCTGCCCCGGTTCGCCAGGTCGGAAGCCTTAAGCGAAACTCTGCATCTGCCCCGGGCAATTTCTTCCGCGTCGGCACAGGCGGAACTCGCGCCCCGCAGCAAGGCGCCGCTGCTGGCGACTGTTGCACTGGGGATGATCGCCGCTGTCGTCGCGGTCTTTTACTTCCAGCCACAGACCTCTCCCACCGTCATCGCGCTGCCCGTGCCCAACCTGCGACCCCTCGCTCGGCCAGCGCCGCTCAAAGCCCTCGAGCCTGTGGTCGCCCCCGCTGTCGTCGTCCAGCCTCCAGAGCCGCTCAAAGAGCCCACCGTTGCCATGCCCGCGGCCGGTGCGTCGAGGCCGGCATTCAAGCCGAGGAAGGATTGGATCGAACGATTCACCCGAATCGAAATGGCGCTCGCCAAGCGCGCTGACAAGCAGACCGAGCTGAAGACCGCGCGGAAGTTTCTCGAGAAGCTAAAGCAAGGAACAGTCACCGCAGCGCAGCATGATCAGATAGAGCTGGCGGCGAGGCGTCTTGAGGATTCACTGACCGAGTAGGTCACGACGGGGAGCGGCATCGATGCTGGCGGTTATCGCGCTGAGCGCGGCGGTAGTGCTGAGCGCTGCGGACGTGAAGAGCGAGGCGTGGGTCGTGGTGAGCAAGCGCTCTGGAATCGCTCGACCTGCTGCGCTCCAAATGGCCGGGACGGTGTCGCAGACGCTCTCGGGCAAAGGCGTGCCCAACGCCACCGACCCTGCCGATCTCACCGCGTGCAAAGCGAAGCTGCTGTGCCTGGTCGAAGCAGCGATGAAGAAAAAGGTCGCGGTGTTGATCACCATCGAGACGGCCAGCGTGCTCGATGAAGTGGTGATTCACGCCGAGGCGCTGTCAGTCGAAGAAGACGGAAAGAGGATCAGCGCGTTCGATTTCGAAGGGCCGCTGGCTCAGTTCAGTAAAGACGCGGCGAAGCAGGTCGACGACACCTTTGTCTTAGAGATTCGCACCACGCTCGGGATCTCGGCAGCGCCGATTGTCGTCGAACCCGCCCCTGCCGAGGAAATCATCGCCGAGCCGCTGCCCACGCCCGAGCCGAGCGCCGCCATCGCGCCGCCCACCGCAATGTCGCAGACGCCTTCGAAGAGCCTCGGCACCCAGCAGCTGATCGGAATCGCAGTCGCAGGCGCTGGAATCGTCTCGATCGGAATCGGCGCGGGAATGGGAATCAAGGCGCTCGGTGCGGCGGCGCAGCAGAAGCAGCTGTGCCCTGTCGGTGAGCCGTGCACCAACCCTGACGCCTACGCCCGCTTCGACGAAGCGCGAACCGCGCAATCGACCGGAATCGTCTTCACCGTCATCGGAGCGGTGCTTGTGTCAGGTGGCGCGACGCTGGGGATGCTCGATGTTGGAGGCGGAAGCGACGTTCAGGTCACTCCAACGGTCTCGGCAGACGGAGCGGGCGTTCACTTCAACGGGAGTTTTTGACGATGCGTGTTCAGCTTTGGGTGGTGGCGGGGCTTCTCGCCGGCTGTGTTGGCGAGGTTCCGGTTCCGTGCACGAAGTGCGGCAGCTCTTGCGTCGACCTGCGGGTGGACCCCGCCCACTGTGGCGGCTGTGGAAAAACCTGCGCAGCGGGGAAGCTGTGCAGCGCGGGCAGCTGCAAGGACAATTGCCCCAGCGGCCAGACGACGTGCGCCGGCAAGTGCTCAGACAACTCGACC
>JANOHG010001240.1:0-3984 GCA_031406375.1 Archangiaceae bacterium
TCAACAGCCGCGACTTCGACGTCACCGCGGGCGGGCTCGACCTGGGAGTCGGCAAACAGTTCGCCATCGGTGGAATGGTCACCCTCACTCCTTATGTGGGTTGGAATCTCGTCTTCGTCAATGCGTCGTCGGGAAACGTCGATTTCCACCCCGCTCGCACGCTCGCTGAGTCCGATCGACCTTCGAGCAATCCACTCGAGCAGTTCCGCGACATCTATGTCTTCGAATCCTTGGAGGCGCTCGAGAACTCGCACCACCGCTTCTACGGAGGCTTCCGCTTCATCGGTGGAGTCGTGATTATCGGCGCCGAAGTCTCGTACTCGGTGATCGGCAAGTTTCGAGACAAGGCGGTTGCGGCCGGCGGAACGGGGCTGGAAGTCGACGTGCCCTCGGTGTTTGCCTTCAATCTGACGCTTGGCCTCGACTTCTAGACCTTCAGGCCCGCGCGCAAGGCAGCTGGGCGGTTGGTGATCACCAGGTCGACGCCCTGCAACGCGAGCATGCGAGCGACGTTCGGGTCGTCCACTGTCCATGCTGCGACCTTCAACCCGCGCTCGTGCCAGAAGTCGACCCGCTGTCGGGTGCATTGCGAGAAGTGTGGGTGAATGGTGTCGCGGCCCACCAGCGGTTGCCAGACCCAGGCTTGATGAAACCACCCACGCGATGGGTCGAGCAGCAGACCTCGTTTTATCGAGGGAAAAGCGCGCGCGAGCCGCACCAAACAGAATGGGTTGAAGCTCGACACCATCACCCGGGATCCTTCGTCGCGCCGCTGGAGCAGCCGCCCCACCTCGACCGCCAAACCCCGGTCGTCGATCGCCTCGCACTTCAGCTCGACGTTCACGAGGAAAGCTGACGGCAAGCCTTCGAGCACCTCTTCCAGCAACGGAATGCGCGCGGGGCGAAATCCGAGAGCGCTGCCGACGTCGGCCTGCTTCAACTTCCACCACGGCGTTTGGGCCAAGACCCACCGCAGCTTCGCCAGGCGGCTCAGCTCTTCGTCGTGGCAAACCACCAGCTCGCCTGAAGCACAGCGCATCACGTCAAGCTCAATTCCATCTGCGCCCTGCTCCACTGCGGCGTGGAAGGCCTCGCGGGTGTTCTCGGGGAAATCAGCGCTCGCGCCGCGGTGCCCGAGAATCAACATCGGCTTCGTTTGTCGCGTAGAGGGACGCACGTCAAGACCTCTGCCGTTGCGCGAGGCGACGGTTTGTGACTTCGTGTCCCTATGAACATCGGCTACGGCGAGCTGGCGATGCTTGCTGTGATCATTCTCATCATTTTTTCGGCGTCCCGAATGGGTTCGCTTGGCAACGCCATCGGCAAGTTCGTCTACTCATTTAAGAAGGCCTCGAAGGGCGAGGACTTCATCGAGGTGAAGCCCGCCTCGAAGCTCAATGGCCGAAGTCAGCCGATCGAAGATGCGCACATCGTCGACGGCGACAAGCGCAGCTAACCCATCGCGTCCAGCAACTCACGAGCCCGTGAATGCGCTGGGTCGGATGCCAGCGCGGCCTCGAACGCGTGGCGTGCCTCCTGAAGATTTCCAAGGTCGAGCAGGCACAGAGCAAGATTGAAGTGCACAGTCGCGTGCGGCCCGCGCAGCTTTAGCGAGTGGCGGTAATACCCCGCCGCATTCGACAGCTGACCTGCGCGATGAAGCACCGTCGCGATCTCGAACGCGAGATCATGGGGCTCTAAGACCACGAAACGGTTGTTCCAAGTCGCATCGAGCACCGCGACCAGCGCAGCCACGTGCTCAGTTGCAGCGTGGGTTGAGAGCAGACTGCGAAGCTGCGCCGACACCCGAACCAGAGCGTCGGGATCAAAGCGGGTGAAGGCCAAAGCTTGAAGCACCTGCGGAAGCGTTCGTGCACCCAGTGGCAGCTGTTCGAGCAGCACTTCGGCCTGAAGCGACAGATTGAGCGATGCCGACGCGTTCCACGCAGCGCTCAGCGCAGGCAGCGCGCTTCTCGAAAGACCCTCAACCATCGCGTATGCGCCAAAGCGCTGATTGGGCACCGCCGGAGCGAAAAAGGGACGCCAGCCCGCCCACGCACGGATTGCGTCGAAGTTCACCGAGGCTGAGATGCAGCCATGGCGCGCGAGGGTGGCAGTATCTTGACCGGCCACCTGCTCGATGGATGCAGGGCCCTTGTCCGCGAGCAGCCACAGCAACGGCCCGCGCAAGCGCGCAGTGACGGCCTGAATGCAGGCAAGGGCGCCGGTCGGCCACAGAAAGCGCCCCTGGCCGATTCTGGCCGCGTACCCGACAAGCGCTGAAGACGCCTTCGAGCCGCCGTCGACAAACCTCCAATCGAGCTCCTCGATTGCCGGATGCACCGACGACGCCCACACCTCGACATCCAAAGCGGCTGCGATTCCTTTCTCGCTGCCCCACACGTCATGCGGAAGCGAATCGAAGACGTAGTTGGCCACGACGACCGTCGGCCCTGGAGGCAGGGTGAGCGAAGTCGGATCCAGCGCATCCAACTGCTGCACCGACAGCTGCCCTCGGTCGAGCCATTGGCGCAGCTGCGGATGTCGTGCCGCTGCATCCACGTTCGCGCGAGAGGCATCGGTGAACAGGTAGTGAAACGGGACGCCGCGCTCGTCCAGTGCGCGCATGAAGTTGAACGCAAGGCGCCCGACTCCGCCGCCCAGTTCGAGGATCCGCAAAGGCGCCGAAACATCGCGCGCGAACCCCAACGCAGCGTCGGCGTACGCAGAGGCGAGCAACAGACATGACGTGATTCGCCAGGGCACCACACCTGAGGTGAACGCCCTGGGGCCTTGTTCGTCGAAGAACCGCCGCTGCCACCGCCAGAGAACCGACTGCGAGAGCGGACAAGGCCCGTCGATGCGGGTGCGCTTCAAGTCACCCCTAACATCGGCTGCAACAAGACCTTCGCCTGCTCGCGAATCACTGGATGCACCGAAGCGTCGTTGGCGAGCTCGCGCAGCTCGGCTCCCGAAAGCAGGGGCACGATCTTGGCCGCGACATCTGGAGGAAAGTAGGGATTGAAGACCAACGCTTTGCGAACCAACGGGCGCATCGACCAGCGCGCAGATCTCCAGATTTCCACCAGCGGCTCGGGGCGAGCGGGCCGGCGCGCCGCGATTCGAACGACCAGAGCTTCGGTCAGTCGTGGATTGATGAGCACATTGCGAATGACAGCCGGGTCTGTTGCAACAGCAAGCTTCGCGAGCTCGTCTGGATTTCGGGTCAACCGAGCGGTCTGCTTCAGGCGACCCAGCGGTTGCGAGAACAGCTTCGAATCGGCGCGTTTCGCAGCCTCAAGCTCATACTCGCGATGAGCCGGCGCATCGGTGAACAACAGCGCCACCTCGTTGAGTTCCTGCAGCGCGGCGACTCGGCGCAGCGAGGACGCGTACGGAATCGACGCCGCTTCCATGTCCAGCGCTCGGGTGAATGCAGGCAACACGCAGATCGCCGGATCCCAACCGTCGCGCGCCAGTCGCATCACTTCGCGCAGCAGCTCGGTCGCATCGGTGGGCGCCAACCGCGCCAGCAACCGGGCGGCGGCTTTGCGCACCACTTGGGCGCCGCCGCCGAGCGCGTGAAGCCGATGCACCACCTCCCAGGCGTGATTGTCGTCGGCCATCTTCAGCGCGCCGCCGTCTCTCCCGGCGCCGATTCGAGCACCGTCACCCGCACGCGAAACCCACTGAGATCGGGCGGATACTCGAAGAACGGAACCAGGAAGCTTCGCTTTTCATCAGGCATCAACTCTGCAGCCGCCTTTTCGAGCTTGCTCAGTAAGCGCTCGACATCGTCAGCGACCGCGATCAAATACAGATCTTCTGGCGATGGGGTGAGCCCAACCCACACGTCGGCGTGGCGAATCGTCGTGTTGCCGTCGAGAATTTCGGCGCGAATCCTGACGCGGGTCGCCTTCCCACGGCGGTTCTTCACGTCGCCCCGAACGAAGAACACCGGCCTTCCCGCGCGGGTGTCGTACA